>CAZMRN010000038.1:0-11071 GCA_964568575.1 uncultured Caulobacteraceae bacterium | reverse complement strand
GTGTTCGGGCCGGACGTGACGACCGAGATCGTCTTCATGCTGCCGGGCTATCGCTGGGAAGTGGTGGAGAGCGGATCGAAGCGCTTCGTCACGCTCACCTGCCTGACGCCGATCGATGCGGTAAGCACGCGCATCACGCAAGTGACCTATTGGTCCGGCGCGCCATGGCTCGCGCTGCTGAAACCGATCCTCATTCCCGCCGCGCGCGAATTTCTCGATCAGGACGGCCGCATGGTCGATTTGCAGAATACGGGGCTGAAATATCAGCCGACCATGTTGTGGATCGACGACATCGACGTGCAGGCGAAATGGTATTTGAAGCTCAAGCGCGAATGGGCCGCATCGCGGGCGGATGGGCGGGAGTTCGTCAATCCGCTGGAGCCGGCGACGCTCCGCTGGATGAGTTGAGAGGGCTCTTGAGGGGCATGCACACCCACCGCGACGGCGGTCGTCGTACGGACATTAGATCAAGTGCCTGATGGTCTCGAGAACGTCGGCCAAATCCTTTTTCGTGAGCGATCCAGCCTTGCGCAGCACACGCGCAGGCTCGATCGATGTGAGTTTTGGAGGGCGCACCAGCGACGGTGCGGGCAAGCCCGCTCGTTTCAAGTCCGAGATCACGACATCGCCTGCGCGTCGCCCGCCGCGATTGCTGGTGATCATCGCCACCCAGATCAGGCCGTGCGCGCGTTCAAGCGCCGGTTTCGATACGACAAGCGCGGGTCGGCGCTTCTCGGCGAGCCGGTCGGTGTACGGGAACGGCAGCACCAGGACGTCCCCTTGGGCAAACGCCATCAGAGGTCTCGATAGGCTTCGTCGTCCGCGGCTGCGGCCCATTCCTCAAAGACCGCGAAGGGATCGTCCTCCTTCGCTGCTTTTTCAACGCGGACGCCGTCAGGCGTAATCCGAAACACAAGCGTATCGCCGGGACCGACGCCGAGCTTCTGCCTGACCGCGCGGGGCAGCACCAATTGACTCTTGCTGGTGATGCGGGCGAGCGCTGTCATGAAAGACATCTTACACGTAAGACGTGCTTGTCGCAACGACGATCCGCCCAGCCTCGCCGCCACATCGATTTGGCCAGGGCGGCGCGCGCTGCCCGGCCTTCTCCCGCGACATTCCGCCCTTCGCAGGTGCGAAGGGCTGCTCTATGTTGATCCGGACAATTGAAGGGGTCCCCGATGAGCGCAGCCGCCGCCGTTTTGGTTAAGGACGACGAGCTTCTCCAGGTCTTCGACGCCGCCGTGGCGGACGCCGACGCCTATCTCGAAGCCGCCAAACGCGCGGTGCGCGAGCGCGTGGTGAAGGCCGGCAAGGTTGATCGCGTCCTGATCGACGTCGAGCAGCACCTCGTGCACGGCTTCGCCTGGGTGGCGACCTATGCCGAGGCGCTGCGCCAGGTCGCGCTGTGGGCGCGGGACCTCGACGCCAAGGGGCAGCTTTCGGACGTCGATCGGCTGCTCGCCAAGGTCGTGTTCGCGGAATATGGCGCGCAGCTGGCCGGCGGCGTGCCGATGACGCAGGTCGAGGTCATCCGCCCCTCCGATTTCGGCGTCGCGGCGCCGCCCGTGCGCCTCGTCGTCACGCAGGACGACCGCACCCGCCTGGCGCAGGCCGTGCGCGACGCGCAAGGCAAGGCCACGGTGGAGAACCCCAATCTCGATCATGAGTTCGAGATGATCCGCGACCAGTTCCGCAAGTTCGCGGACGAGAAGGTGGTGCCGCATGCGCACCAATGGCACCTCAACGACGAGCTGATCCCGCTGCCGATTCTGGAGGAGATGGGCGCGCTTGGCGTGTTCGGGCTGACGATTCCGGAAGAGTTCGGCGGCTCCGGCCTCGGCAAGACCGCGATGTGCGTGGTCTCGGAGGAATTGTCGCGCGGCTATATCGGCGTGGGCTCGCTGGGCACGCGCAGCGAGATCGCCGCCGAGCTGATCCTCACCGGCGGCACCGAGGCGCAGAAGCGGGAATGGTTGCCGAAAATCGCAACCGCTGAAATCCTGCCGACGGCGGTGTTCACCGAACCGAACACCGGCAGCGATCTGGGCTCCTTGCGCACCCGCGCCGTGAAAGAGGGCGACGATTACGTCGTCACCGGCAATAAGACCTGGATCACCCACGCCGCGCGCGCGGATGTGATGACGCTTTTGGTGCGCACTGATCCGAACACGAGCAATTTTTCGGGCCTGTCCATGCTGCTGGCGCCCAAGCTGCGCGGCGACGATGCGGAGCCTTTTCCCACGCCGGGCATGACCGGCGGCGAGATCGAAGTGCTCGGCTATCGCGGCATGAAGGAATACGAGATCGGCTTCGACGGCTTCCGCGTGCCGGCGGCGAACCTGCTCGGCGGGGTCGAGGGCCAAGGCTTCAAGCACCTGATGGCCACGTTCGAAAGCGCGCGCATCCAGACTGCCGCGCGAGCCGTCGGCGTGGCGCAGAACGCGCTGGAGCTGGGGCTGAAATATGCGGTCGAGCGCAAGCAATTCGGCCAGGAGATTTTCCATTTCCCGCGCGTCGGCAACAAGCTGGCGATGATCGCGGCGGAATTGATGGCCTGCCGCCAGCTCACCTATTTTTCCGCGCGCCGAAAGGATTCCGGCAAGCGCTGCGATCTCGAGGCGGGCATGGCCAAGCTCTTGGCCGCGCGCGTCGCGTGGGCCGCGGCCGACAACGCCCTGCAAATCCACGGCGGCAACGGCTTTGCGCTCGAATATCCGGTGAGCCGCGTGCTGTGCGACGCGCGCATCCTCAACATCTTCGAGGGCGCCGGCGAAATCCAGGCGCAAGTTATCGCCCGCCGGCTTTTGGAGGAAGGCGCGAATTAACGCGTTGAAACTTGTGCGTGCGTCTCAACCTTGTTTCAACGAAGCTGAGATTGCGTTTCGCCCTATTGAATGCGGCGAAAAGCAAGCGCACGGGGTCTCGCGTCGATCTACGTTTTGACGTCGCTGCCGGAATCGGCGATCCGCAACCGTATGCTTGGGCTCGGCCATCTGGTGGTTGAGGATAGCGACCTGCCGACCGTCAAAGCATTTTCCCGCATCGCATGGGCGCCGCTTCTCGCAGCCCCGGCGCTGATGCTTTTGGGCGACACGGCGTGGGAGCGCGTAGGTCTCGCGCTGCTGTGTATGGTGCCGACGTACAGCACCGCCCTGTCTTTGATGGCGCGCGGTCTCTTGCGTCCTTTGCATCCGTCTGAAACGCCGAACATCGCGGTTGTGCGTAGCCGATTGCCTTACTGGATGTGGCGTTTTCCCAGTTTGGTCTACGGCGTCATGATCATGATCGCCGTCCTCTCGGGGTTCGGCGGCGGTTGAGGGCGGCCTTGTCGGCGCGCCGTCAAGCCGATGCGATCTCGGTCGTCCAACCGGCAGGCGTGTACGCTGTCGTGCGTGTCGCCCGCGCCATCGCAAAGCCCAACACCGCGAGCGTCGTGAACACCGCCCATTGCACGCCCAGCAAATTGTAGATCGGCCCCATCAGGATCGGCGCGCACCAAGCGAGCGCGAGCGTCGTCGGTTCGCCTTTCAGCGCGCCGTTTTTGAGGGCGTCGCCGGCGAGCCATGCGATCGCGAGGCCCATCAGCGTGAGATCGTAATAGAACAGATACGGCGAAATCAGCAGGCTCGCAGCCGCGAAGACGCTTGCGCGCGAACCGAAAGACGCATCCTTGCGCCGCCAAGCGAGCCACACCGCCAGCGCTGCGCCGCACGCGACGAGGCCGTGCAGGATTTGCGCGATCGCCGGCGCCAGTTCCAGCGAGCGGGCGAACACATAGGTCGTCGGCATCATGCCCCAGGGCAGAAACCCGCCATCGACGTATGCGCGTACGCGCGGCAGGTTGTCGAAGAAGGCGCGCCAGGGCTCCAGCCCGAACGCTGCGATCGACAGCACGACCAGCGCGGTCGCTGTGACGCCGGCCGATGCGAACGCGCGCCACCGTCCAGACGCCGCGAGCGCGATGGGAAACAGCACGGCGAGATGCGGCTTGATCACGAGCGCGCCGATCAGCGCGCCCGCGAGCAGGGGGCGCTTGTCGAGCAGCAGCAACGCGCCGCCCACCATCGCGGCGGTGAGAAAGCCGTTTTGGCCGTGGATCAGGCAAATCAGCCCCGCCGGCAGCGCCGCGAGCGCCCAATAGGCGCGCCGATCCGGCGCCGCCGCGCGCGCAACCGGCGCCCATGCCCAAAGGCTCGCTGCGACGAACGCGGCGAACGCGACGAGATAAGGCAGCGCGCCCAAGGGCGCGACGAGGAGGAAATAGGTCGGCGGGTAGTGCCACAGATAATAGGTATCCAGCCCGGGAACCGCCTGGCGATGCGCTTCAATGATTTTGAAAGGATCATAGGCCTGCGCCGCAAGGCCATCGAGCGCCATCCGCCCGCCCGACCAGAAGGCGATGAAATCGTACCCGATCGGCTTGCCCATCGGATCGATCAGGTCCGGCAGCGACAGGATCGTCCACGCGCCGGCGATGAGGGCGAACATCGCCGCGATAAGCTTCGGGTAACCGACGATGCGGCCCGGCGTGATGAAGCGATCGAGCATGGGCCTGCATCGCACGTCCGGCTTGAGATTTGTTGAAGGTCGTTTCGGGTTTTGTGAACGAAACGCTAATGACAGCGGTTCAGCCGCCGGAACGGCTCTGCGGCGCTGGCGCAAAGCCATGAAAGACGAGCGCCGCGCGACTGGCGAAATGCGCGGTGAGACGCGCGCGGTCCCAGCCGGCGAAAATCGCGCGGCGATAGCTGTTGAGATAAGCGTCGAACAGGATTTCTGCGGCCAGCGGCAGATGCGGACCGTCCTCGAATTCGCCCGCGGCGGCGCCGTCATGCAGGATGGCCATGACGACGTCGAACACCGGCTTCAGACCTGCGCGGTTGCGCCTGTCAAGCTCTGCGCTGCGCCGCCACGAGACGATGAAGCCGACGCGCAAGAGCTCAAGCTTCTCAAGCTGCAGCGCATAGGCCGCATCGAACGCCGCGATCACGCGCCGCAGCGCAGGGCCGGCGAACGCAGAGGCTGCGCCCATCGCGTGCGCGTCGCGCGCATAATCCTCGACGAGAAGCTCGTTGAACAGCGCATCCTTCGAGTCGAAATGTGCGATCACCGAGCCCACAGAAACCGACGCGGCTTCCGCGATGGCCTTCACCGTCGTCTGGTCGAATCCCGCGCGCGCGAACAGCGTGCGCGCCGCGCTCAGGATGCGCGCCCGCGTCGCCTGCTTTTGCCGGGCGCGAACGCCGGCTGCTGGTCCGATCTCCGTCGCGACGGCCCCCCATGCGCGAAGGTTATGCGGCGAGGCGCTCCCGCAGCGCCGCGACGCGCTTCAGAAGCGTTTCCGCGCGCGCGTCAAGCGCCGTGCAATGCAGCTCAGCGACGCCGGTGATCGTCTCGGCCAGATCGGCCGCCATGCGGCGGCTGTCGGCGGAGATGTCCGCGATGGCGCGCGCCAGCGCCTCGGCCTCGTCCAGCTGTTCGACCAATTCAGACTGATTCATGGGAACCTCGGCGTATGGTTTACGCCATTCATTGAACGCGTTCAACGAAATTGCGCAGTCGCGCCGCGGGGGGCTGCCGTGCGATTTCGCCGCCGCTGGCAACGCTTGGGTCATGTCTGCCTGCCATGCTGGCCCAGAAGTTGATCCAAGGACGCCATGCGCGTTTCCCTCTTCGCGTTCGCCGCCTTGGCGGCAGGCTGTGCGGCTGACGCGCCGCATCCCTATCCGGATTCAGTCCGGCAGGCGTTCGACGCCCAGTGCAGCGGCGGGGCCGATTTCTGCGCCTGCGCCTGGGACGGGCTCACGCGCGCGATGACCGCTGAAGAGTATGAGGCCGCCCAAGCCCGTTTCGCGGCCGAAGGGCTGATGGACCCGCGCATCACCCGCGTGCGCACGCGGTGCCGAGGGCAGGCGCTCTAGCCCGGCCGCCGGCTGGCGAGCGCGGCGAACAGCGTGCCGTCGTCCAGCAGTTCGAGCTCTCCGCCGACCGGTACGCCGTGCGCCAGCCGCGTGACGGGGACGCCGAACGGCTGCAAGCGCTCGGCCAGATAATGCGCCGTGGTCTGCCCATCGACGGTCGCCGCGAGCGCCAGGATCACCTCACGGACTCCGGGCGCTGCAGCGCGCTCAATCAGCTTGGCGATGCGCAGGTCCTCCGGCCGCACGCCGTCCAGCGCGGCCAGCACGCCGCCGAGCACGTGATAGCGTCCCTTGAACGCCGCCGCCCGCTCCAGCGCCCAGACATCGCCGACCTCGGCCACCACGCAGATCAGCCCGTCGTCGCGTTCAGGCGCTGCGCACAAAGTGCACGGGTCGATCGCATCGAGCATGCCGCACGTCGAACATGCCTTGACCCGCTCCGCCGCCTCGCTCAGCGCCGCCGCTAGAGGCAGCATGAGCTGATCCTTGCGCTTCAGCAGATGCAGGGCGGCGCGCCGGGCCGAGCGCGGCCCCAAGCCCGGCACCTTGGCGAGCAACGCAATGACGGATTCGATCTCCGCCGCCGCCAGCGGCGATTTGGATACGGGCATGGCCGCACCATAGAGCGCTTCGGCGCGCGGCTCTATGCGGCGCGCGCGCTCAAGGCGTCACCCGCAGCACCCGGGCCGGCGCATCGCCGCCCTCAAGGAGGTTGCCCGTAGTCAGAACGATCAGCGCATCGTCGACCACCGCAACGCTGGTGCAGCCGTCGCACCCCGTTTCGAGAACCGGGCTCACTGCGCCATCCGCCGCGATGCGCAGCAATTGCGCGCCGTGCGTGGCGGCGATGATCGCGCCATCGGTTGCGAAGGCGAAATCGTCGACCGGGCCGGGCGCGGCGACGGTTTCCAACGCGCCGTCAGGGGCGACGTCCTGCGTCAGCGCCAGCCGATACACCGCGCCGCGTGAGGATTTGGAGATATAGAGCGCGCCGTCGCGAAGCTTCAGGCCGTTTGCGCCGGGGCGCTCGGGCGCCGTCGCCGCATCGACGCTAAGCAGCGGATCGGTCAGCCAGGGCGACAGCGCTCCGCTCGACGGCGTGAACGACCAGATCAGGCCGGCGATGGAATCCGCGATCAGAATGCGGTCCGGCGCAATCGCAACCAGCCCGTTGAGAAAGCGCGCATCAGGCGCAGCCACCGTGCGCACCACGGCGCCGGCCGCATCGAGGATGAGAATTTCATTGCTCGACAGAACGGCTGGCGCGTCGGTGAACGGCGTGCGGTGCGCGGTGACGATAAATCCGTCGGCGGTCTTGAGCACGCCCACAGGATGCGCCGGCAGCGTCGCGAAGGGCGCCGCCGCACCGTCGCGCAACGCGACGAGCGTTCTGTCGAAATAGCTCGTGACATAAATCGCGCCGTCCTCGGCGACGGCGAGATTTTCCAGGAACGCGCCGTGCGGATACGAGGCGAGCGTTTCGACGCGCGGGCCTTGAGGGGCGGCGCCTTCGGGGGCGGGCGTGCGGGCGCATCCCACCGTGAGCATCGACAGGGCGCCGAGCGCCGCGGCGATGCGCCAAGACGCGTGTTTGGTTTTCGGTGTCATGGCTGCGTCCCCCATTGCGCAGATCGCAAGTGATGCTCAGGAGCATATGCGCCTTGCGGCTTGTATGGCGAGGGAGCTGTTGCGGTGCGTGGAAAGACCACATGGCGCTTGTGCTTATTGCGTGCAAACGTGGCCCTTGGATGTGCGTGCACGACGCGCGGGGAGGCGCAACGCGATGGACCTGGACGCCCTTTTGCTGTCGCGGCTGCAATTCGCGTTCACGGTGGGTTTCCACATCATTTTCCCGGCCTTTACGATCGGGCTCGCGTCGTTTCTGGCGGTGCTCGAGGGCCTGTGGCTCTTCACCAAGAAACCGCTGTTCAAAAATCTCTATCTGTTCTGGGTGAAGATCTTCGCGCTGTCGTTCGGCATGGGCGTCGTGTCGGGCGTGGTGATGAGCTATCAGTTCGGCACGAACTGGAGCGTGTTTTCCGCGCAGGTCGGCAGCGTGATCGGGCCGCTGCTCGCCTACGAAGTGCTCACGGCGTTCTTTCTGGAAGCGTCGTTTCTCGGCGTGATGCTGTTCGGCTGGAAGCGCGTGGGGCCCAAGCTGCATTTCCTCTCCACGGTCATGGTCGCGGTCGGCACCTTGATGAGCGCGTTCTGGATTCTCGCGGCGAATTCCTGGATGCAGACGCCGCAAGGCTTCGCCTACGCCGCGGACGGCACGATGATCGCGACCGATTTCATGGAGGTGATCTTCAATCCCTCCCTGCCGTCGCGCTTCGCGCACATGGTTCTCGCGGCGTACTTGACCACCGCGATGGTCGTGGCCGGCGCCTCGGCGTTTGCGCTGTTGAAGAACATTTCCATTCCTGAAAGCCGCGTCGCATTGCGCATGGCGGTGCTGATGATGGCGGTCGTGGCGCCGCTGCAAATCGTCGTGGGCCATGAATCCGGCGTTGTCGCGCATGAATATCAGCCGGCCAAGGTCGCCGCGATGGAAGGCTGGTGGACCACACAGGCGCGCCAGCCCACCATCCTGTTCGGTTGGCCCGATGAGGCGGCCGAGCGCAATCACGCAGAAATCGCCGTGCCGGGCATGGGCTCGTGGTTCGTCGCGGGCGACGTCGACGCCGAATTGCAGGGCCTCGACGCATTCGCACGGGAGGATCGCCCGCCGGTCTGGATCACGTTCTGGGCGTTCCGCGTGATGGTGGGCGTGGGGCTGATCATGGTGGCGCTGGGCGTGTGGGGCGCAGCGGCCTGGGCGCTCAAACGGCTGGATCAGGCGCGCTGGTATCATCGCGCGCTGGTGCTCGCCGCGCCCAGCGGCTTCATCGCGGTGCTCGCGGGGTGGATTTCAGCCGAGGTCGGACGCCAGCCTTATGTGGTCTATGGCGTGCTGCGCACCGCCGATGCGGCGTCTCCGGTGGCGGCTGGCGCAGTGGCGGCGTCCTTGATGTTCTTCATGATCGTCTATGCGATCGTGTTCACTGCAGGCGCGCTCTACATTCTGCGCCTCATCGCGAAAGGGCCCGACAGCGACGAGGCCGCGCCGCAATCGGACGAACCGCCCGGCACGCCGCTCGGCGCGGCCTTGGGGGAGGCGTAAGCGATGTTCGGTCTTGAGCTTTCGCTGATCTGGGCGACGCTGATCGCGGTTGCGGTGTTTCTTTATGTTGCGCTGGACGGCTTCGATCTCGGCGTCGGCATTCTTTTTCCGTTTGCGAAAGATTCCCGCGAGCGCGACCAGATGCAGGCCGCCATCGCGCCGGTGTGGGACGGCAACGAGACCTGGCTGGTGCTCGGCGGCGGCGGCTTGTTCGCGGCGTTTCCGAAAGCCTATGCGGCGTTGATGCCGGCGCTGTACGTGCCGATCATTCTGATGCTGCTGGCGCTGATCTTTCGCGGCGTGGCGTTCGAGTTTCGCCACCATGGCCGCGCCCGCGGCAAGCGCTGGTGGACGATCGCGTTTTCGGCGGGGTCGATCGTCGCAGCGCTCGCGCAAGGTCTGGTGCTCGGCGCCTTCATCCAGGGCGTGGAGCTGCGGGACGGCGCCTTCGCCGGCGGCCCGATGGATTGGCTGACGCCGTTCTCGCTGCTGGTGGCGGGCGCGCTCGTCGCCGGCTATGCGCTGCTCGGCGCCGCCTGGATCGCGTTCAAGACGCAAGGGGACTTGTTCGAGCGCGCGCGCGGCTGGGTCAAACAGCTCGCGGTGATCACCGCCCTGGCGATGGCGGCCGTCAGCCTGGCGACCTTGAGCGTTGATCCGCGCGTCACCGCGCGCTGGGGCGTGTCGATGACGCATGTCGATTGGCCCGCCTTCGCCAAGCTTGCGCCGCTGCCGCTCGTCGCGGCGGGCGTTTGCGTTCTGTTGTGGCGCGGCGCGGATGCGCGCCATCATCTAGCGCCGTATCTGCTCGCCGTCGCGCTGTTCTTCGTCGGCTATCTCGGCCTCGCGGTCAGCCTGTGGCCCTACATCGTGCCGTTCGCGATGACGCCGGCCGACGCCGCCGCGGCCGACAATGCGTTGGCGCTGATGCTCGTCGGCGCGCTGGTGATGCTGCCGGTCGTGCTGGCGTACACCGCGTACGTCTATTGGATTTTCCGCGCCAAGGTGGACGACGATGCGTCCTATCATTGAGGGCCCGCCGGAAGAGGGCGATCCGCAGCGCCCGCTCGCGCAGCGCCTGCTGTGGTTCGTGGCGCTCGCAATCGCCGGCGCAGGCGCCACCGCGCTCGTGGCTTACAGCCTGCGCGCCTTGATCCTGTAATCGGCGCCTCAGAACGGCATTTTGAATCCGGGCAGCATGCCCAAACCGCCGGACACCGCTTTCATCTCCTCGTTCTGCGCGTCTTCGAGCTTGCGACGCGCGTCGTCATGGGCGGCTTTCACCAGATCTTCGACGATCTCGCCGTCCTCGGGCGTCAGCACGGAGCGGTCGATCGTGACTGACAGCATCGCGCCCTTGCCGGAAAGGCGCATCTTGACAATGCCGCCGCCGGCTGCGCCTTCGACCTCCAGCGCCTCGATCCGCTTTTGCGCCTCGGCGATCTTGGCCTGCATGGCCTGCGCCTGACGCATGATCTGGGAGATGTCCTTCATCGCTGACCTCTAGTCTCGTCGATTGTCGCGCGCGCGCAGCGGCACGACTTGCGCGCCGTCGACGCTTTCCGGTTCGCGCTTGCGAACCTCTACGATCTCGGCGCCGGGAAAATGGCGCAAAGCCTCGGCGACGAAGGGATGCTTGCGCAGCGCGTCAAGATCCTTCTCGCGCTCCTTGGCCCGTTTCTCCGCCAGGCTTTCGACGCCTTCAGCCGCATCCGCGCGCACCACCCAAGGCGCGCCCGTCGCCTCTTTCGGAAAGCGCGCGACGCGGCGGGGAAAATCCTCCGGCATGCCGGGCGCAGGCTGAAAGCCCATCTCGCCGGGAGAGAACCGCGCGAGGCGCACATATTTCTCAAGCTCGATTTCGAGCGTCACGTTGCGCTGCGCCGCGGCCAGCGCGACCACGTCTTCGAAGCGCGCCAGCGGCGGGGCGTTCGAGGCTGTCGGCCCGGATGGCGTGGGCGAGGGCGCGCCGCGCGACGGCGCC
>CAZMRN010000037.1:0-11221 GCA_964568575.1 uncultured Caulobacteraceae bacterium | reverse complement strand
GGGGTCTGGCGCGGGGATTCGCTGCTGAGCGGGGCCGTGCTGCGCCAGGCGCGTCAGGGCAGTTTCGTTCAGCCGCGCTATGGATTTGGGTTTTGGATCGCCGCCGGCCAGGACAGCCCGAGCGCCGCGCTCCGCGGCTCCGACCTGTGGGAGATCGCGCCGTTCGCCCATGATGCGGTGATGGCGGCCGGGCCGAACGGCCTGCGGCTTTATGTTGTTCCTTCACGCGGACTGGTGGCGGTGCGCGCCGCGCGCGACGCCGCGCCGTTCTCAGACGCCGGCTTTCTGAGGACCATGCTCGCCGACGCGCCGCCGCTCCGCACGCCGTAAGCGCGCCGGCGGCTCAGGCTCGCGGGCGCAACAGAAGCCCCGCAATCAGGCCAAGACCGCCGCCGCCGGCCGCACCGATGATCAGGTCGCCCAAATGCGCGCCTTCGGGACTAGACGAGAGCGACCGCAGGTCGCCGACCAGCGTGGGCGCAAATTCCTGCGCCGCCCACCCTGCAGCCAATCCCCCGACGATGCCGACCAGGGAGCGCCCCATCGCGCCGCCGCCGCCGCGCACCACCGCGCCGAGGATGTTGCCGGCGACAAGGCCGCCAAGCGCCTGGACCAGAAACGGCGTCATAAGGGTCAAGTCCATGGGACGGCTCCCGGCGCACACGTGAGCGCAGCGACATTTATGACACGAAATTTAGCTTTCGACGACCAACTGATTGGTCCGAACCCGTCCTGTGTCACCGGCGCCACACCGCGATGATCTCGCATAATTTGCACCTTTGATGACGTGACGAAACTCGCCTGTTGGGAGCATGGTGAAGACTTCGTTAAGGCGAAATCAGGCGCAAGCATGCCGTCCACACGGGAAAGCTCACAGTCTGGCGTTTCCATCCTGGCGCATTGGGATGCGGAGGATGTCGCTTCGGCGATGAAGCGGCTGCTTGACGCCGAAGGCGAGCGCACAACCCTCGAACTGGGCGGCAACGCCACGCACTTCACCTTCAACCCGGCCTATACGTCGCGCGTCGTCGCGGTCTGGAGCGCGCAAAGCGCCAGCGACGCCAGCATGGTTCTCGCCTGCGAGGAAGCCGGCCGGCACAGCGCCCTCGTCGAGCTGCGCGTCGGCCCCAGCTATCCAAGCGTGACCACGCGCAAGGCGCTTCCGATCGACTTCACCGGTTGGAAGGGGCAGCGCTCCGGCGAGTGGAGCCGTCTGCGCGACCGCCTCCGCCATGTCGATCGCGAGGACGCGGTGCGCCATGAGGTCAAGCTCGGCGCGTCGCTGCTCGGCGCGTTGAGCATCGTGATCATGGTGCCGGTCGCGCTCGACCGCGTGTTGAGCGCTTCCGATACGGGCGCTGCGCCCGCCACCGGATTGGTGGCGAACATCGCGCCGCTTGAAATGCAGCCGCCCGGCGACACCGGCGTGCTGAGCGTCAATGTCGGCGGGCCCACGGTTGCGCCGGTGGTGCTGGATGAAGAGCCCATTCGCACGCGCATGTTTCGCAACCGGCCGTTAGCGATGCGGCCCGCCCCTGGCGTCGCCTCGCTTGCTGCGCCGCCGCAATTGGTCGACGTCGAAATCCAACGCGACCGCAGCATTGTTGGGCGCATTCTCGCTGCAGCAAGCGATCTCCCGCTTATCGCAGACGAGCAGACCCAAAGTAATTGAAGCCTGCAAAGCGCGGCGTGCGCGGCAGATACATCGTCTCCAGCCGCTCGATCGCGAATCCCGCCGTCGCGATCAGCGCAGGAATGTCGCGCGTGAGGCGGCATCCGCCCGCGATCCGTTTCCAGACCGGCTCGATCCGCTTTTGCGTCGCCTGCACGTCGGCGTCAGGAGCGGCGCCGTGCTCGGTGAACAGCAGCACGCCGTCGGGCTTGAGCGCGGCCCGCGCCGCGCGCAGCGCGCCGACGGGATCGGGAATGGTGCACATCGTATAGGTCACCAGCAGCGTATCGACGCTGGCGGGCGGCAGCCGCATCGCTTCCGCCGTCGTCGGCAGGATCTCCACCGGCACGGGCGCGCCCGCAGCGGCGCGCCGCGCGAGGCGCAACATGCCCTCCTCCGGCTCGAGCGCGTAAAGTCGCTCGACCTGCGCGGCGTCGAGATACGGCAGATTGCGGCCTGACCCGAAGCCCAGCTCAAGCACCACGCCGCGCGCGTGCGGCACGATCTTGGCCCGTTGCTTTTCGATCGGGCGCGCGCCGCAGGCGCAATTGATCACATGCGGGAGGATGTGGCGGCTATAGAGGCCCATTTCAGGTGCGCGCGCTGGCGCGCCGGGCGCGCAGCCAATGCAAAATCGCCCATGCGTGCGCCTCGTGGCGCATCTTCAACAGGGCGTCCTGCGGCGACATCCACATGAGCGCATGATCCGGCTCCGTCGGCCGGGAATCCGCGGCGGACAATTCGACGTCGTAGAACGTGGACAACGAATTGCGCGGCTCTCCGCGATTGATCCAGAACTGGCCCGCGCGCCCGATGACCGATGTCGGCCACACGGTGAGCCCGGTCTCCTCCATGAATTCACGCATCAAGGCGGCCGCTTCGTCCTCGTCGGGCTCCACGCCGCCGCCGGGAAGATCGTATTCGAACGGCGCGGAGAACCCGATCCGCACGATGGCGATCTCACGCTCGCCGCGCGCGCAGACCCCATACGCCGTCGGCCGCTCGACATAGGTCAAGCCGGATTGGGTCTGGCCGAATTGCAGGGCGAAGCGGGTCATGAGCGATCCGGTCGTCTAGCACAGGCCGGCGCGCCTGGGGAGGCGCGCCGGCCTGCGCCGATCGCATCAGAAGGTCAGCACGATTTTGCCGAAATGCGATCCCGCCTGCATGGTTTCAAACGCGCGCCGCGCCTCGGTGAAGGCGAACCGCTTGTCGATGACCGGCTTGATCTTGTGCAGCGCGATGGCGCGGCACATGTCCTCGAAGTTTTCACGCGAGCCGACGAACAAGCCTTGCAGGCGCGCGCTTGAGCCGATCAGCGTCGGCACGAGCGCCGCGCCGCCGTCGCCGAGGCCGCCGACCAGGCCGATGATCGCGACATGGCCGCCGATCTTCACCGCGCGCAGCGATTGCGTGAGCGTGTTCGCGCCGCCCACTTCAATGACGCAATCGACGCCGCGCCCGCCGGTCAGGGCCTTCGCCGCGTCGCCCCAGTTCGGCTCGGTGCGGTAATTGATGACGTGCGTCGCGCCGAGCGCTTTGCAGCGCGCGAGCTTTTCGTCCGACGAGGACGTGATGATGGTTTCGCAGCCCATCGCATGGGCGAATTGCAGCGCGAAGATGGACACCCCGCCCGTCCCCTGCAGCAGCACGACGTCGCCGGCCTTGACCTGCGCATCGACGACCAGCGCGCGCCACGCGGTCAGCCCGGCGCAGGGCAGACAGGCCGCCTCCTCGAAATCGAGATGCTCGGGAAACGGCGACAGCCCTTGCTCGGAAATGAGAAGTTTCTCCTGGCCGCAACCATCGCGCGGGCCGCCGAGCGCGCCCGAGGCCTTCTGCGCGGTCGCCGGTCCCGCAAGCCAGGTGTCGGAGAAAAACAGGCTCGCGGCGCGGTCGCCGGGCTTGAACCGCGTAACGCCCGGCCCAACCGCTTCGATCACGCCGGCGCCGTCGGAGAACGGCACGAGCGGCGCCTTCAGGCCCCGGCCATACATGCCCATGACCGTCAAATGGTCCCGGTAGTTCAGCGAGGCCGCCTTCATGGCGAGCACGACCTGCCCCGGCCCCGGCGTCGGATCGGGCCGTTCGCGGACGTGAAGATTATCGAGACCGAAGCCTTCTTCGATGACGAGCGCGCGCATGAATCCTCCGCCTACGATCTTTTGGATCGCTAAGGCCTAGGCCCGGGCGCGTGCGCGCGCAACGTCACGCAACGGCGCCGGCCCTATTCGGCTGCGGCGCGCGCGGCGGCGGCTTCCGGCGTCCAGCGCAGGCGCGGCTGACGCGCTGCTTTCACATCGTCGAGCCGGCGCATCGGCGCCAATTTCGGCGCAGACTTGAAGAAGGCGGCGTCGCCGGCCTTGGCGCGTTCGGCAAGACCGATCATCACCTCGACGAACCGATCGAGCTCGCGCTTGGATTCGGTTTCGGTCGGCTCGATCAGCATCGCGCCGTGCACGACAAGTGGAAAATAGGTCGTGAACGGGTGATAGCCTTCATCGATCAGCGCCTTGGCGAAATCCACCGTCTCCACGCCGATCGGGCGGAAGGTCGAATCGTCGAGCAGCACTTCGTGCATGCACGGCGCATGATGATCGGCGTCGCCGCCGAACGGCGCGTTGTAATGCGCCTTCAGGCGCGCAAGCAGATAATTGGCGCTCAACACCGCATCCTCGGCGGCCTGCTTGAGACCGTCGGCTCCGTGGCTCATCATGTGCGCCAGCGCGCGCACGAACATGCCCATCTGTCCATGAAACGCGCACATGCGGCCGAGCGGCGCGCCCTGCGCTTCGTCGGCGTGCTCGATCAGCGCGATCGTATGATCGGCGCGACGCATCAGATGCGGGATCGGCGCGAACGGCGCCAGCGCCTTCGACAAAACCGTCGGCCCGGCGCCCGGCCCGCCGCCGCCATGCGGCGTGGAGAACGTCTTGTGCAGATTGATGTGCATCGCATCGACGCCGAGATCGCCCGGGCGCACGCGGCCGACGAGCGCGTTGTAATTCGCGCCGTCGCAATAGAAATATCCGCCCGCCTCGTGAATCAGATCGGCGATCGTCTTCACGTCGCGCTCAAACAGACCGCACGTGTTAGGGTTCGTGAGCATGACGGCCGCGACGTCCGGCCCCAGCTTAGCTTTGAACGCTTCGAGATCGACGTGGCCGTCTTCGGTCGCCGGCACGCCGTCGACGACGAATCCGCACGCCGCTGCGGTCGCGGGATTGGTGCCGTGCGCGCTGTCGGGGACGAGCACGCGGCGGCGCGTTTCGCGTTCGCCGCGCGCTTCGAGCGCCGCGCGGATCGCCAGCATCCCGCACAATTCGCCATGCGCGCCGGCTTTGGGCGACAGCGCGACGGCGTCGAGCCCGGTCAGCTCCATCAGCCAATGCGCGAGCTCCGCCATCAATTCGAGCGCGCCCTGCACCATCGCGACCGGCTGCAGCGGATGCAGATCTGCGAAGCCGTCGAGCCGCGCCATCCGCTCGTTCAGGCGCGGATTGTGCTTCATCGTGCACGACCCCAGCGGAAAGAAGCCAAGATCGATCGCGTAATTCTTTTGGCTCAGCCGCACATAATGGCGCACGGCCTCGGGCTCCGAGAGGCCGGGGAGATCGAGCGGCGCGGTGCGCTTCATCGCGCCCAGACGATCGACGCCTTTTGGCGCGGGCAGATCGACGCCCGTACGCAGCACGTCGCCGTTCTCGAAAATCAACGGCTCGGCCTGCAACAGCCCGCGCGAGCCGGAAACGGTGTGCAGCGTCATGCGAGCGCTCCTTGCAAGGCGTTGGCGTAGGCCACGATGTCTTCGTCGGTATTGGTTTCGGTGGCGCACACGATGATTACGTCGTCCATGCCGGCCTGCGGCGCGAGCCGCGAAAACGGCGCGCCGGCGACGACGCCGCCCTGCGCCAACGCATCGACCAGCGATTGCGCCGGCTTCGGCGTCCGGATGGCGAACTCGTTGAAGAAGCGCGGCGTCAACACCTCGACGCCGCGCACCGCCGACAGCGCGTCCGCGAGGCTGCAGGCGCGCTCGTGATTGATCTGCGCGAGGCGCGCAAGGCCCGCCGCGCCAAGCAGCGTCATGTGGATGGTGAAGGCCAGCGAACACAGGCCGGAATTGGTGCAGATGTTGGATGTCGCCTTCTCGCGCCGGATATGCTGCTCGCGCGTCGACAGCGTCAGCACCCAGCCGCGCGCGCCGTCGGCGTCGACCGTTTCGCCGGCAAGCCGCCCCGGCATCTGGCGCACGAACTTTTCGCGCGTGGCGAACAATCCGACATAAGGCCCGCCGAAGGTGAGCGGATTGCCGATCGATTGGCCTTCGCCGGCGACGATGTCGGCGCCCATCGCGCCCGGCGGCTGCACGAGTCCGAACGCGACCGCCTCGGTGAAGGCCGCGATCACAAGCGCGCCTTGCGCATGCGCCGCTTGCGCGATGGGCGACAGATCGCTCACTGTTCCGAACACGTTCGGCGTCTGCACGATCACCGCAGCGACGTCGCCATCGATATGGCTGACGACAGCGGCCTCCGCATCGATCGCCGCCGGCAGAGCGATGATCTCAAGCCCAAGCGGCGCGGCCATCGTGCGCGTGGTTTCGAGATAGTGCGGATGCAGGCCGCCCGAGACGACGATCGTTTTCCGCTTGGTCACGCGTGCGGCCATGATCGCGGCTTCCGCGACTGCGGTCGAGCCGTCCCACATCGAAGCGTTGGCGACGTCCATCGCCGTCAGCATCGCGACCTGCGTCTGGAACTCGAACAGCGCTTGCAGCGTGCCCTGCGCGATTTCCGGCTGATACGGCGTGTAGGTGGTGAGAAATTCGCTGCGCTGGATCAGGTGATCGACGCTGGCGGGCACATGGTGACGATAGGCGCCGGCGCCGAGAAAAAACGCGGTTTGTCCGGCGGGCGTGTTGCGCGCCGCGAGGCTTTTGAGGAACCGCTCCACCTCCAATTCGCCCTGTGCGCGCGGCAGATCGACGAGCTTGGACAAGACCGCCTCTTTCGGCACGTCGAAGAAGAGGTCGTCCATCGACTTTACGCCGATGGCGCCCAGCATGTCGCGGCGGTCGCTGTCCGACAGCGGCAGATAACGCATCAGCCCAATCCCTTCACATAGGCCGCGTAGGCGGCCTCATCCATCAGCGCGTCGAACTCGGCGGCGTTCGCCGGCTTGAGCTTCACGAACCAGCCTGCATCAGCGGCGCTTTCGTTCACCGTTTCCGGCGCGCCGGCGAGCGCAGCGTTCGCCTCGATCACCTCGCCGGAAATCGGCGCATAGACATCGGACGCCGCCTTGGCGCTTTCCACGACCGCCATGTCGGCGCCCTGCGCGAAGGATTTTCCCGCCTCGGGCAATTCGACATAGACGACGTCGCCCAATTGCTCGGCCGCATAGGGCGTGATGCCGACGACGGCCACATCGCCGTCGAGGCGCACCCATTCATGATCCTTGGTGTATTTCGTGGTCATCGCGCGCAACTCCAACAACAGCGAACATGCACCAAACGGTGCGCAGCCCCCTCACCCTGCCCTCTCCCTCGATCAAGGGAGAGGGGGTGCAGAACATGCGAAGGCCTCATGCGATCCTCATTTTTTCACGTAGCGGTGAGGAACGAAGGGCAGCGGCGTCACATGCGCGGCGCGCGGCTGGCCGCGCACGATGAGATCGATCGGCGTTCCCGGCGCCGCGAACGCCGCATCGACATACCCCATCGAGATCGGGGCATTGAGGATCGGCGAAAAGCCGCCGCTGGTGACGACGCCGATCTTTGCGCTTCCTGCAACGATCTCGACGCCTTCGCGCGCCGGCGCGCGATCGAGCGGGCGGATGCCGACGCGCTTGCGCGGCGGGCCCTCGTTCAACTCGCGCAGGATGCGCTCGGCGCCGGGAAAATCCGCCGCGAGCCTGCGCCGCTTCTGGATCGTCCAGGCGAGATCCGCCTCGATAGGTGAGGTGGTTTCATCGAGATCGTGGCCATAAAGGCACAAGCCCGCTTCGAGGCGCAGGGAATCGCGCGCGCCGAGACCGACCGGCTTCACCCGCGCATCCGCGAGCAGATGCGCGACGAGCGTGCGGGCGTCTTCGACCGGCGCGAGGATTTCGAACCCGTCTTCGCCGGTATAGCCGGAGCGCGTCACAAACAGCGCGCCGAAGCGGCGCAGCGTCATGAACGCCATCGCCGGCGCTTCGGGCAGGAGCGCGCCGATCGCGTCCGCCGCGGCGGGGCCCTGCAGCGCCAGCAGCACGCGATCGTCGGCGTGCTCCAGCGTCGCGCGGCCGCCACAGGCGCTTTCGATCAACGCCCAATCCTGATGCTTGCAGCCGGCGTTGACCACGATGTGCAGCACGCCGGCGAGGTCTTGGTCGGCCGGGCGTGCGATCATCAGATCGTCCAGCACGCCGCCATGATCGTCGAGCAAGGTCGTGTAGCGCACCTGGCCGGGCTTCAGGCCGCGGATATCGGCTGGAACGAGCGTCTCGATCAGCGCGGCGACAGCCTCGTGGCGGGCCTGGGCGTCCGAGAGCGCGCCGTCGTTCAGGCGCAGGAAGCACGGCCCCATGTGCGAGACGTCGAACAAACCCGCCTGCGTGCGCGTCCAATGATGCTCCGCCATGAGCCCCTCGAACTCGAGCGGCATGTCGTAACCGGCGAAGGCGCCGAACTTTTTCGCGCGCGCGCGCCATAAGGCGTCCAGCGGCAGGGTGATGAGCGGGGCCGTTTCGGCCATGGATGCGCCATTCGGATGCGGGGCCAGCGCCTCGCTGCGCTTGCGCGCCGCGATGCGGCCCCCGCTGTCCTGGCGCCTGAGAGATTCATCCGGGGCCTGAGCCCAGAATTTACTCCTTCGGCGGCGTAAGCATCACCCTCGATAGAGGCCCCGAAACGCCGCTGCGCGCCGTCCGGGGTGCTTCGCACTTTCCAGCGTGTTCATCCCCCCGCAGTCCGTTTCCCTGAGCGTTTCCGGGGCGGTTTCGCCTTCGGGGGCCTCGGCGCGCGGCCTCGGCTCTCTCCTGCGGGGTTCGTGTGTCTGACCGCGGCGGGATCGAATCTCTTCGGCCCTGAGCGTCGCCGCGACCATGGCGCAGCCGCCGCGCGAGTCAATCGGCGCGACTGACCGTCGGCCAGGGCGTTACGCCGCAGCGGAGAGATTAGGCGCGCGCGCCCGTTGCGGCAGCAGCAGCCGGCGCGCGGCGTCGTTCAAGGGCTTTTCCAGCCATCGGTGAACGACCACGCCCAGCGCCGCGCTGCCGACGCTCGCCGCCGCGATCAGCAGCACATCGACAAAACCCGGAAGGTCCGGCGCAGCCCGCAGCGTCAGCTCCAGCGCGATCATCACCAGCGGATGCGCCAGATAGATGGCGTAGGATGCGTCGCCCAGGAGCAGGGTCACGCGCCGGAAGCCCGATTGCGCAAACCGCCAATGCAGGCTGGCGAGAACGAGCACGACCGCCGGCGCCCCCCAGGCCCAGACGCGCTCCAGCGCCGGCAAGCCGCCGGTCGTTTCATGCGCGACGAACACCGGCGCAAGGAACATTGCAGCCAACGACGCCAGAACGGCCCATGCGGGCGCCGGCTTCGTCAGCCAGCCTTTGACGTAGGCATAGCCGAGCGCCAGCCCCAACACGAACTCGAGGATGATCGCACGCGTCAGCACTTCGACGACCGCGCCATCGCCGGCAATCTGCGCAGCGGCGAGCTGCGCGAGCAACAGCGCCGATACGCCCAGCAGCGATGCGAGCGCGCTGCGGAGGAACAGCGTCAGCGCGAAAAGCAGGTAGAAATTCATTTCGTGGACGAGCGTCCACGACACGCTCACAATGTAATGCTCGCTGGGCAGCAGCAGCCAGGCGCGCAGCGTGTCGCCCCATTCAGGGACACGCCCGTGCAGCAGCTTTCCTTGCGACCAGGCGATCAGGAAGATCGCCGCGATGACCCAGTACAAGGGATAAATGCGCGCGACGCGTTTGCGCAGGAACGTCCAAGGTCCGTCAGGCGATCGCGCCGGGCCGAACGACACCGCCATCATGATGAAGCCGCTGATGACGAAGAAAATGTCGACGCCGGCGGCCCCGCCCGTGATCAGCCAATCCGGCAGATCGACGCCCACCGGCGAAAACAGCGATTCCTCCATCGCATGGTGAACGACGACGAGCAGCGCCGCGAGCGCGCGCAGGGCCTGGATGCCCTCAAGCGCGTCGGTCTTGGTCGCATCGCTCATGCGAAAAGGTCCAGCTCCGATCGTTCTGGCCCTCGGCGGCGCGCCTACATGCGCTCGGGGGCCTGGATGCCTAGCAAATTCAGCGCCGTCTCCAATTGGCGCAGCGTCGCCGCCGCCAGCGCCAGGCGCGACCCGCGGACGGCGGCGTCCTTCTCCGGCAGGATGGGGCATTGGGCGTAGAATCCCGAAAATGCTTGCGCAAGAGCGTAAGCATGTTCGGCCACGAAGTGCGGCGCGCGCTTGTCATAGGCCTGCGCGCAGGCCTGGTGGAAGGCGTCGAGCGCCAGCGCCAGGGTACGCTCCTCCGCCGCAGCGACAGCGATCGTCGCCTCGTGCACGCCCTGCTCGGCCGCCTTGCGCAGGATCGATTTGATCCGAACCGCGGCATACAGAAGGTACGGCCCGGTCTTGCCTTCGAAGCTCATGAAGCGGTCGAGATCGAACACATAGGACGTGCCGCGGAAGTTCATCAGATCGGCGAACTTTATGGCTGCGATCGCCACCTTATCGGCCACCGCTTCGAACTCCGCCGCGTCCCAGTCCGCGCCGATTTCGGCCTCGCGCAGACGCGCGCGCGCCTTGTCCCGCGCCTGTTCGATCAAGTCGTTGAGCTTGAGCACGCCGCCCGCGCGCGTCTTGAACGGCTTTCCGTCCGGCCCGTTCATCGTGCCGAAGCCGATATGCTCGAGCTGATCGCGACGCGCATAGCCGGCGCGCGCCGCCGCACGATACACCTGCTCGAAATGATCGGCCTGCCGCTGATCTACGACATAGAGATAGAGATCGGGATCGAGCTCGCGCTTGCGCTGCAGGATGGTGGCGAGGTCGGTGGTGCCGTACATCGACGAGCCTTCCGACGACACCACCAGAAGCGGCGGCAGCTCGCGCTTGTCGCCGGGCTCCGCCACGCGCACGATCTGCGCGCCCTGATCGGCTTCGATCAGGTTTTTGTTGCGAAGGTCGGCAAGCATCTCCGGAATGTAGGGATCGGCGTCGCTCTCGCCGTTCCAGAGGTCGAAATCGATGTCGAGCGCGGCGAACTCCCGCTTCAGCGCCGCCATCGACACCGCCCGCATCCGCGCCCAGATGGTGCGGTGCGGCTCGGCGCCGCTTTGCAGCGCGGCGGTCGCTTTGCGCGCGCGGTCGCGAAACGCTTCGTCGGTTTTCGCGCGCGCGGCCGCTTCTGGATACATCACTTCGAGGCGGTCGAGCGTCAGCGTCTCGAGCGCTTCGGCCCGCGCGGCCTCGCCGCCGGCGGCGTCCTCGAGCGCGACGATCAAAAGCCCCATCTGGAAGCCCCAATCGCCGAAATGGGCGT
>CAZMRN010000036.1:6288-11490 GCA_964568575.1 uncultured Caulobacteraceae bacterium | reverse complement strand
GCGCCGCCGCCGCCGCGATCGATCTTGCGGTGGACGAGAAGGATTGGGCCGCCGCGCGCGCGGGCTTCACCGACCGCGTGCGCGTGGATTTCTCCTCCCTCGGCGGCGGCGAGCCGGCGACGATCTCCGCCGACGATCTGGTTGGCGGCTGGCGCAACAATCTGCACCGCAACAAGCCGAGCTGGCACATTCGCGGCCTCGAGACCGTGACGCTCGACGGCGACGAGGCCACGCTCATCTCGCACGGCTACGCCTGGAACGCGCTGCCGCAGCGGGTGGAGAACGATCTGTGGGAGGTGTGGGGAACCTACACGCACCATTTCGTGCGCACCCCGCAGGGCTGGAAGGTCGACCGCTTCAGCTTCACCGCCACCCACGAACGCGGCGACGCCAGCATCCGCACGGATGTCGCGGCCGAGTGAGGCCGGCGCGCCTGGAGGCAATGCGCAATCCGAAACAGTTTGGAGACTGATTGACTTTTTCAACCACTGATAGTCAACTTAGGTGGTTGGAGGGTTAGATGCAGAGACTCTCAACGATTGGTTTGGCGGGTGCATTGGCAATCGCTCTCGCCGGTTGCGCGAGCATGTTTTTGCCCTCTAGCTGGCACATAAAGGTGCCTCATCACACTGAGCCTCACCGATTGGTGAGCGATATCCGCTATGGTCGATATTGCGGAGAGCATCATCCGAGCGACTATTTTCAGCTGGATGCTGGTCAACTCCTACAGCGCATTAGAGAACTTCCCCCAGAGGACGACCTAGACGCCGGATGTGCCATTCATGATCTTTGTCTCCGGTATGTCGCAAGCAGAAACTTGAATGACGATGTGAGTTGCGAAGATTTTCTGACAAGTTATTTCAGTAGGTCACGCTACGTGGGAGAAGGTTACGTTGGTCCTTGCACAGAGGGCGATCTTGCACTTCGAAATGTGATGATGTGCAAAGCTGCCTTCGTCTCGACATGTGGTGCCGATCAAGACCAGCGCAGCAGTTGCGTTTCAAAGTTGGCAGCTAGTGCTGTGTTTGGACCATCGTGCGTACTTGGTGTGCCGTTGACGGGCCTAACGCGCTTGACTGCGCGCCCTCCGGATGTTGCTGGCTCTTGCTGGTTTCGAAGGCATGACCAGCAATATGCGTTGAATCAACTGGATGGTCTGCCAATCCTTCGCGATCAAGCTTCGGAGATACTCGGAGAACTTGAGATTGCGCGAGCAGCTTACCGCCAGCGCGTTGAAAGCGCTCGATAGAGGTTTTCTGTTCGCCAATATCCACTTCTTCCTCACCGCTTGCGCTTCGCGCGATCGTCGAGGCGCGCATAGATGATCAGCGCGATCGCGAACACGAACAGGATCGCCAGAATCCAGATCGGGTCGAAGCCGAGCTGCGCCTGCAATTGCGCGCGCACGTCAGCGTACCAGCTCATGCCGTTGGTGAAGAGCTCGCGCAGAAACACGATGATGCCGGTGAAGAACGCCACGATCGCGCCCCAGATCGTGCGCGAGCGCGACAAAGGAGGCTGCGGCGCGGGCGATTGAAAATCTCCCGGCGCGGGCTGCGTCGGCGCAGGCCGCATCTCGCCTGGCGCAGGCGCAGGCTGTTGCGGCAATGGCGCCGGCGCAGGGATGGGAGAAACGACCACGTCGTCGCCCTCCTCCGCGCGTTCGCGCAACAGCCGCGTGAAGCGCGCCATCGGGAACGCCGGGCCGGGATCGGATTTGCGGGTGGTGATGTCGCTGTGGCCGACGATCGCCTCGATGCCGGGATAGGCGGCGAGCAGACCGCGCGTGAGCGCCTCGATCGCGTCCAATTGCGCTTCGGGATAGAGCGGCCAATAGAGCGCGCCGGGCCCCACGCGGTCCCACGGCGCCAGGATCGGGCTGCCGAACGGGGCCAGACGCGCAGTGACGTTTCGCCCCGTGGAATCGAAGAATTCGCCGGCTTCGTTCCTGCGCATCCAGCCCGGATTGACGATCTCCACCCCGATCGAGTGCGAGTTCAAGCCGACGAGGCGCTGCCCGCCGGGCAGATCGAGATGCGAATTGCCGGCGTGCCAGGCTTTGGTCTTGAACGGCACGAGCTGGGTGATCTTGCCGTCAAGCCCGACCACGACATGCGCCGACACGCGGTTCTCGCGCATGCCGTCGGTCAAGGTGCGGATCGCGCCCGCATCGTCCCAGGTGGCGGTGTAATGCATGACGATGACGCGCGGCTCGATCGGGCCGCCGACATTCGGGCTCTCCTGATAGAGGCCGTTCTCCAGCTTGTGGGTGTCGAGAACCTTCAGCATGTCCGCCCCCGCCTTCTGCGCGGAAGCCGGCTTACCACGCCGCGGCGCGCGCCTACAGGGCCTCGAGTTCGCGGCTCAAACGCGCCTTGAGACGTTCCACGCTGCGCGCCTGCAGCGGGATGATCGGCGCAAGCCGCAGCGCCGGATCGCAAGCGGCTGCGCGCACCAGCTCGGCCTGGGCGCCGCCGTCGGCGAGGATGGCGCGATAGCGCCGCGCCTTCAGCTTGTGCAGCGCCGCGCCGCAGCTGGAGGCCTCGTCGACCTGGGCGACGCCAAGCTGCGCCAGCACGCCGCGCGCGATGCGCACGGTGAGGTCGGCGTGATCGACGACCAGGATCGGCTCGGCGGCGTCGGCGGCCATGCGTTTATGCCCTCTCGTTCCGTCAGGCGGGCTCGGTTGCGGTTGCTACGCCCCTCCCTCATAACGAATCATGAACCGAACTCGGGGAGATGACGCGCGATGGGCACGGTCTTTTTCGAAGACATGACGATCGGCATGGCGGCGGAAGCGTCGCGCGTGGTGCGCGAGGCCGACGTCGTCGCCTTCGCAGAGGTGTCGGGCGACCACAATCCCGTGCACCTCGACGCGGCTTACGCCGCCACGACGATGTTCAAGGAGCGCATCGCGCACGGCATGCTGTCGGCGAGCTTCATCTCCGCCCTGATCGCGGGGCGACTGCCGGGGCCGGGCGCAGTGTATCTGTCGCAGACGCTGAGCTTCAAACGGCCTGTGAAGCTCGGCGCCGAAGTGACGACGCGAGTCGAGGTCAAGGCGCTCGACGCCGAAAAGGGCCGCGTGACGTTGGCGTGCACGTGCAGCGTCGACGGCAAGCCCGTCATCGAAGGCGAGGCGCTGATCATGGCGCCGCGCAAACCCGCCTGAACGCGATGCGCGTCATCGCCCTGCCGGAATCGCATGCCGGCGATCATGGCCCAGTGAGCCTCGCGCTCGGCAATTTCGACGGCGTGCATGTCGGCCACCAGGCCGTCATCGCCGATGCGCGCGCGGCCGCGCGCGTGCACGGCGCGACCTTGGCGGCGGCGGTGTTTGCGCCCCATCCGAAAGCCTATTTTCAGCCAGACGCGCCGCCCTTCCGCATCCAGAGCGACGCGCAACGCCGGCGCGCGCTGGCGGCGTGCGGGGTGGAGGCGCTGTTTGAAATCCGCTTCGACGCGGCGATGGCGCGGATGGACGCTTCCGATTTCGTGCAGACGATCCTCGTCGCCGGCGCGCGGGCGGCGCATGTCAGCGTCGGCTTCGATTATCATTATGGGCGCGCGCGCATGGGCGATGCGCAGACGCTGCGCCGGCACGGCGAAGCGTTCGGGTTCGGCGTCGGGATCGTCGCGCCGATCCTTGCCGACGGCGAGAAAATTTCCTCAACCGGCATACGCGCCGCGCTCGCCGCCGGCGATCTCGCGCAGGCCGCCGCGCAGCTGACGCGGCCCTTCGCCATCGAGGGCGCGGTGATCGACGGATTCCGGCGTGGGCGCACGATCGGCGTGCCGACCGCCAATGTCGCGCTCGGCGCCTATGCGCGGCCGCGCTTCGGCGTCTATGCGACGCGCACCGATCTCGGCGACGGCGTGCTGCGTGCAGGCGTGTCGAATTGCGGCGTGAAGCCCACGGTCGCGGGCGATCACGCGCCGCTCCTGGAGACTCACCTGTTCGATTTCGACGGCGATCTCTATGGCCGCACGATCGAGACGCAGCTTCTGCATTTCCTTCGCGAAGAGCGCAAATTCGACAGCTTCGAAGCGCTGCGCGGGCAGATCGCGCACGATGCGGCCCAGGCGCGCGCGCTGCTCGCGGCGGCGCAACCATGATCCGCATCGGCTGTCTGGGCGCTGCGCGCATCACGCCGAAGGCGCTGATCGAACCCGCGCGCGCGCAAAGCGGCGTGACGATCCAGGCCGTTGCGGCGCGCGATCCGGCGCGGGCGCGCGCGTTTGCGGATACGCACGCCATCCCCCATGTCGCCGACAGCTACGCCGCCTTGATCGCGCGCGACGACGTCGACCTCGTCTATAATGCGCTGCCGCCCAAGCTGCATGCGCCCTGGTCGATCGCCGCGCTCCAGGCCGGCAAGCACGTGCTGTGCGAAAAACCGTTTTGCCTGAACGCGGGCGAAGCGGTCGCGATGGCGGATGCGGCGCGCGCATCGGGGAAGCTTCTCATCGAAGGCTATCATTACCGCCATCACGCGCTGATGGCGCGCATCCTCGAGATCGTGAAGAGCGGCGCGCTTGGCGCGATCGTTGCGGTGAACGGCGCGTTCAAGGTTCCGATCCGGCGCACGCCGGAGGAATTGCGCTGGCGCGCCGATCTCGGCGGCGGGGCGATGATGGATCTGGGCTGCTATCCGCTGCATGCGATGCGCACGATCCTCGGGGTCGAACCCGACATCGTCTCGGCACGCGCGCGCTTCGTCGACGGCGTCGATTCCGCGATGGAGGCGAGCCTGCGCTTCGGCGCCGTGCCGGCCAAACTCTCCACCGCGATGCGGCTCGGCTTTCCCTACGCCATTCTTGACGTGCGCGGCGAAAAGGCGACGCTGCGCGCGCGCAATTTCGTCGCCCCGCAGCTCGGCAATGTGCTGACCTATGGCGCAGGCGCAGCGCGGCGCATCGAAAGCGTCGGCGGGCCGTCGACCTTCGCGGCGCAATTGGCGCATGTCGTCGCAGTGCTGCAGGACGGCGCGCAGCCTATTCCATCGCTCGACGACAGCATCGCCCAGATGCGCGCGATCGATGCGATCTATGCGGCCGCGCGCGCGTGAACCCTCACCGCCGCGCGCGAAAAAACGCGCGCAGCATGTCGCCTGCTTCCACGCCCAGCACATCGCCCGTCACCGCCGGACGCCAATGGCAGGTCGGCTGATCGAACACGCGCGCGCCATGCGCGACCGCCCC
>CAZMRN010000036.1:0-6155 GCA_964568575.1 uncultured Caulobacteraceae bacterium | reverse complement strand
GCCGCGCGCAGGGCGACGATCTCGGCGTGCGCGGTGGGATCATGGCCCGCGATCGGCGCATTGGCGCCTTCCGCGAGCGTCGCGCCGTGCGCATCGACCAGCACTGCGCCGACCGGCGTCTCGCCCGCCTCCGCCGCGGCCGCCGCCAGCGCCAGCGCGCGCCGCATCAGGGCTTCATCCTCCGGCATGGGCGATGCTTTCCATTTGCCGCGGAACATAGGAAGCATCCGCGGTGAGCGAAGCCTTTATATTTCCGCCCGACGGGGAGCGCATCGCCAAGACGCTGGCGCGCGCGGGCGTGTGCTCGCGCCGCGACGCCGAGCGGCTGATCGCCGAAGGCCGGGTCGTGGTGAACGGGCGCAAGCTCGACACCCCGGCCTTCAAGGTCACTGCGCAGGACGTGATCCTGGTCGACGGCGCGCGCGTGGGCCAGCCTGCGCCGACGCGGCTGTGGCGCTACCACAAGCCGGCGGGCCTGGTGACCACCCACCGCGACCCGCAAGGCCGGCCCACGGTTTTCGAAAAGCTGCCGCCGGATCTGGGGCGCGTCATCTCGATCGGCCGGCTCGATCTCAATTCCGAAGGGCTTTTGCTGCTGACCAATGACGGCGCGCTGGCGCGCCGGCTCGAGCTGCCGGCGACCGGCTGGATCCGGCGCTATCGCGCGCGCGCGTTCGGCTCGGTGACGCAGGCCGAACTCGATGGCTTGAAGAACGGGATCACCGTCGAGGGCGTGCGCTACGGCCCGATCGAGGCGACGCTCGACAGCGCCAAGGGCGCCAACGCCTGGATCACCGTGTCGATCGCGGAAGGCAAGAACCGCGAAGTGCGCCGCGTGCTCGAGGCCATCGGGCTCAAGGTCAATCGCCTGATCCGCATCGCCTATGGGCCGTTCCAGCTGGGCATGCTCGCGCCCGGCGCGGTCGATGAGATTCCGCGAAAGGTCGTGCGCGATCAGCTGGGCGACAAGCCGCCGAAGCGCAAACGAAGCTAGTGCCCGCCGCCGCCGGAATGCCCGCCCAACCAGGACGGCATCGCCGGCACCATGGCGGGGAACCAGACGTGGAGATCCTCCCACATCATACGGATGGCCGCGAACACGATCACCACGATGCCGAGCACCGCAATCCAGCGGAAGCGCTCGATCACGCGCGCGATGACCGACGCCGCGACCCCCATCAGCACCACCGACAGGATCAGGCCGAACGCCATGATCGCCGGCGCATGGCGCGACACGCCGGCCACCGCGAGCACGTTGTCGAGCGACATCGACACGTCGGCGACGACGATGGTCGAGAGAGCGCCGAAGAAGGTGGGCGGGGCCTTGGGCGGCGCCCCGGTCGCGACCGCCTCGGCGTGCTGGGCGTGGTGGCCCAGATCCTTGTACATCCGCCAAGCGACCCATAGGAGCAGCACGCCGCCCGCGAACAGGATGCCCTGAATGGCGAGCAGCTGCACCGTGATCAGCGCAAAGCCGATGCGCAGCAGAAGCGCCAGCACCACGCCGAGAAAGATCGCCTGGCGGCGCTGCTTTTCCGGCAAGGCCGAGGCCGCTAGGCCCACAGCAACCGCGTTGTCCCCCGCCAGCGCGAGATCGATCAGGATGACCTGGATCAGCGCCGACACGTCTACGAATAAAGCGTCCATCGCCGCCCAGCTCTTCCCCGCAAAATGAGCGCCCTTTGATCAGGGCGCCCCCGGCCCCGTCAAGGCGCAGCCTGCTCGCGCGCTCACAGCGAAGTGCGCCTCTTGAGGTTGACCCCATCGTCCCTGGCGCCCAGAAGACCCCCCGACATGACCGAAGCCGCCCCTCCAGCCTCCCGACGCAGCCGCGCCGCGTCCGCGATGCGGCGATTTCTGGCGCAGGAATCCTCCGGCGGGCTGGTGCTGATGGCGGCCGCGGCGCTGGCGCTGATCGTTGCGAACTCGCCCGCGGCGGAAATTTATTTCGATGCGCTGCACGCTTATGTCGGGCCGCTCAGCGTCGGGCATTGGATCAATGACGCGCTGATGGCGATTTTCTTTTTGTATGTCGGGCTCGAAATCAAGCGCGAACTCCTCGTCGGCGAATTGTCGACATGGCAGCGCCGCGCCCTGCCCGGAATCGCCGCGCTCGGCGGCATGATCGCGCCGGCGTTGATTTATGTCGCGATCAATGCGGGCGATGCGGAGACGTTGCGCGGCTGGGCCATACCGGCGGCCACCGACATCGCGTTCGCGCTCGGCGTGTTGTCGCTCTTGGGGCGTTCCGCGCCGGTGTCGCTGAAGATCTTTCTCACCGCGCTCGCCATCATCGACGATCTCGGCGCGGTGGCGATCATCGCGTTGTTCTACACCAGCGACCTCGACCTCGCCGCGCTCGGCGGCGCCGGCGCCTGCATCGCTGCGCTGATTGCGCTCAACCGGTTCGGCATGCGCGCCTTGTGGCCTTATCTGCTCATCGGCGTCGTGTTGTGGACGTTCGTGTATCAGTCGGGCGTGCACGCGACGCTCGCGGGCGTGCTTTTGGCCTTCACCATCCCGATGGGGCGTGACGCGCAGGACCAGCATACCCCGCTGCACCGTCTCGAGCATGGCGTGAGCCCGTGGGTCGCGTTCGCGATCGTGCCGATCTTCGGCTTCGCCAACGCCGGGGTTTCGCTGGCGGGCCTCTCGCCCCAGGCGCTGCTCGAGCGGGTGCCGCTGGGCGTGGCGGCGGGCTTGTTCATCGGCAAGCAGATCGGCGTGTTCGGCGCGGCCTGGGCCGCGATCAAGCTCAACATCGCCGACGCGCCCGCCTACGCCACGACGCGCCAGCTCTATGGCGTGTCGCTGTTGTGCGGCATCGGCTTCACCATGAGCCTGTTCATCGGCCTGCTCGCGTTCGCTCAAAACCCCGCGCTGCAGGATGAAACCAAAATCGGCGTGCTTGTCGGCTCGCTGTTGTCGGCGCTGACGGGCGCGCTTGTGTTGCGCGGCGCGAAGCCGCAAGCGCCGCCCGCCTGAGCGATCGTCACTCCGCCGGCCGGGCGACGGCCTCTTCGGCGCCGTAGCGTTCGATCTCGCGCGCGGTCGAATCCGGAGAGCGGGTGAAGCGGGCCAGGAGGTCATAGACCGCCGGCACAACGAACAGCGTCAGCATCGTGGCCACGACGAGGCCGAACACGATGACGACGCCGATCGTCTGGCGGCTTTCGGCGCCGGCGCCGGAGCCCAGGATCAGCGGCAGCGCGCCGATCACGGTGGCGACGCTCGTCATCAGGATCGGCCGCACGCGCAGGTCGGACGCCTCCAGGATCGCCTCACGGATCGATTTGCCCTCGTCGCGCAATTGATTGGCGAATTCGACAATCAAAATGCCGTTCTTGGACGCAAGCGCGATCAGGATGATGAGGCCGATCTGGCTGTAGATGTTCAAGGTCTGGCCGAACAGGAACAGCCCGAACAGCCCCCCCGTGAGCGCCAGCGGCACCGTCAACATGATCACGAACGGGTGCACGAAACTTTCGAACTGCGCGGCCAAAACCAGGAACACGATCAGCAGCGCAAAGCCGAACGCGAAGCCGATCGCGCTCGACGCCTGGCGGAATTGCCGCGCGGCGCCGGCGTAATCGATGCTGACGGCCTGCCCGCCGATCTCCTCCCGCGCGATGCGCTCCATTTCGGCGAGCGCGTCGCCGAGCGCAAAGCTCGGCGGCGTCGACACCGCGATGGTCACCGCCGCCTGGCGGTTCTGCCGGCGCCGCTCTGCGGAATCCCCCTGCGTGCGCAGCGTGGTGACCGCAGACAGCGGCACCAATTCGCCGGTATTGTCCGAGCGCACGAATTTGTTGGACAAATCCGCAATATTCGAGCGCTCGTCGCGTTCGGCCTGCAGATAGATGTAATATTCCTCGCCATTGTCGGTGATGGTGTTCACCCGGCGCGAGCCCATCGTGGCCTCCAGCGTGCGCCCGATCGCCTGCACCGACACGCCGAGAGCAGCCGCGCGTTCCCGGTCGATGTCGACGAGCACGCGCGGCGAATTCGGATCGTAACTGATGCGCGGGCGCTGCATGCGCGGATCGGCGCGCAGCCGATTGACGACGCGCTCGCCGATCGCGGCGAGTTCGGGATAGTCGGCGCCCAGCAGCACGATCGAAGCGCCCTCGCCGCCGCCGCCAGGGCTGGAGAACGGATCCTGCATGCGCGCGCGGATGATGGCGCCGGGAATGGCGCCCAGGCGCTCATTGATTTCCGCGGCGATGACGAGGCCGGAGCGCTCCCGCTCGTCCCAATCAGTGAGGAACACCCGCGCCAGACCGCTGGAGAAGCGATTGGTGCCCGCATCGCCGAAGCCCGGCGACACCACCATCACGCGCCGCGCCTCGCCGCTTTCGACATAGGACATCAGCACCTGCTCGACCTGGGTCATGATGCGGCGCGTATATTCGAAGCCCGATCCTTCCGGCGCCTCGACCGAGACGAGCAGGTTGCCGCGATCCTCCGGCGGCGTCAGCTCCGAGGACAGCCGCGTGAACAGATAGCCGCCGCCCAGCACCACCACGGCGAACAGCACGAACACCGCCGCCTTGGCGGTGAGCGCCGCATCGAGCGAGGCGCGATACGAGCTGCGCAGCGCGTCGAGCGCGCCGTCGACGAAACGCACCAGCGGCGAAGCGGTTTTCGCCGGACGCAACAATTTCGAACACATCATCGGCGACAGCGACAGCGCCGCGAACGCCGAGATGACGATGACGCCCGCCACGGTGGCGGCGAGTTCGATAAACAAGCGCCCGACATAACCGCCGACGAACATCAGCGGCGTGAACACCGCCACCAGCACGGCGGAGGTGGCCACGACCGCGAAGAACACCTGCCGCGTGCCGCGCTCGGCGGCCAGAAGCGGCGGCTCGCCCAACGTGTCGATGCGCCGCTGCACGTTCTCCAGCACGACGATGGAATCGTCGACCACAAGGCCGATGGCCAGCACCAGCGCCATCAGCGTCAACAGATTGATCGAGAATCCGAGCGTCGCCAGCACCGCGAACGCGCCGATGAGGCACACCGGGATCACCGCCGCCGGGATCACCGCGGCGCGGAACGAGCCCAGAAACAGGAAGATCACCAGGATCACCAGCACCGTGGCCTCGATCAGCGTGTGCCACACCCGCTCGATGGCTTCGGCGATGAAGACGGTGGAATCGTAGGACACCACGATGTCGGCGCCTTCAGGCAGCGACGTGCGCAGCCGCTCGATCGCCGCCTTCACGTCCTCGCCGACCTGCAGCGCGTTCGAGCGCGACTGGCGCACGATGCCCAGACCCACCTGGTCGACATTGTTGGAGCGGAACAGACGGCGCGTCTCATCCGGCGCGATCTCCACGCGCGCGACGTCGCCCAGCCGCACGACGGCGTCGTTCAGCCCGGCGCGCCCGATCGGCATGCGCGCGAATTCCGCCGGCGACTGGAACGCGCGCGCGATGCGCACCTGATAGTCGCGCTCGACGCTTTGCACATAGCCGGCCGGCAATTCGATGTTCTGCGAGCGCAGCGCGCTTTCGACGTCGTCGACGGTGAGCCCGCGCGCGGCGAGCGCGTTGGTGTCGAGCCAGATGCGCAGCGCCGGCGATTGCCCGCCGATGCGCACATTCGCCACCCCGTCGATGATCGACAATTGATCGACGATGTAGCGCTGCGCGTAATCGGTCAGCGCGATGCGGTCCATGGTGGTCGAGTAGAACGAGAACCACATGATCGGATCGGCGTCGGCGTCGGCCTTCTGCACGACCGGCTCGTCGATGTCGGTGGGCAATTGCCCGCGCGCGCGGGAGACGGCGTTGCGCACGTCATTCGTCGCGGCTTCGATGTCGCGATTGAGGTCGAACTCGACCACGATCGAGCCGCGCCCGTCGCGGCTCGTGCCGCGGATCACGTCGATGCCTTCGATGCCCGACAGCTGATCCTCGATGATGCGCACCACCTGCGTCTCGACCACCTGCGCGGAGGCGCCGCGATAGGTGACGTCGACGCTGACGACGGGGCGGTCGACGTCGGGCAATTCACGCAGCGGCAACCGGGTGAAGGCGATCGCGCCGAAGGCGATGATCAACAGCGACAACACGGTCGCCAGGACCGGGCGGCGCACGGAGAGTTCGGAGAGCGTCATCGCCCGGCCCCCTCAGCGCGACCGGACC
>CAZMRN010000035.1:11017-11598 GCA_964568575.1 uncultured Caulobacteraceae bacterium | reverse complement strand
TATGGCGGCGTCGTGCATGGCGGACGCCGCGCGGCGCCGGCGCTGCAGGCGGGCAATCTCGTGCGGGCGGGCTGGAAGGCGCGGCTGAGCGAACAGCTCGGCTTCTTCTCGCCTCTCGAACTGATCGAGCCCTATGCCGGCAAGGCGCTCGCCGACCCGACGGCGCTGGCGGGATTGTCGACCGCGATCGCGCTGGTGCGCGCCTGCGTCCCGGAGCGCCACGCCTATCCCAGCCTGTTCGACGCGCTGCACGTGGTGATCCAGACGCTGCCGGAGACGGAGCTCTGGCCTGCGCTCTACGCTCGCTTCGAAATCGGGCTCCTGGCGGAGATCGGCTACGGCCTCGATCTGAGCGCCTGCGCGCTGACCGGCGAGACGGACAACCTCGCCTGGGTCAGTCCGCGCACCGGGCGCGCCGCCAGCGCGACGGCGGGCGCGCCCTTCGCCGACAAGCTCTTGCGCTTGCCGCCCTTCCTGCGCGACGCCGAGGCCGCGATCGCGGAAGGCGACGTCGCCGACGCGCTGGCGCTGGCGGGCTATTTTCTGGAGCGGCGGGTGTTCGACCAGCGCGGCGAGGGCCT
>CAZMRN010000035.1:3731-10947 GCA_964568575.1 uncultured Caulobacteraceae bacterium | reverse complement strand
CAGACGAATGCCCCGGCCCCCCCCCGCGCGCGGGGGAGGTGGCCCGAAGGGCCGGAGGGGGAGTGAGGAGGCCCGCCCCTCAGTCATCCCGGATCCAATCCGGGCTGACATCTCCCCCGTGAACGGGGGAGCAAAGGGACGCGCATGGCTGACGATTTCGGTTCCGCCCCGCCGCCGCCCGAGGGCGGACGCACCATCGAGGAACCCATCGGCGAGGCGCTGTCGCGCCGCTATCTCGCGTATGCGCTCTCCACCATCACAGTGCGCGCGCTACCGGGCTGAAGCCGGTTCACCGGCGCGTGCTTTACGCCATGAGCCGCCTGCGCCTGACGCCCGACGCGGCGTTCAAGAAGAGCGCCAAAGTGGTCGGCGACGTCATGGGCACGTTTCACCCGCACGGCGACCAGGCGATCTATGACGCGCTCGTCCGCCTCGCGCAGGATTTTTCCTCGCGCTATCCGCTCGTCGATGGGCAAGGCAATTTCGGCAATATCGACGGCGATAACCCCGCCGCGATGCGCTACACCGAAAGCCGCCTGACCAAGGCGGCCGAAGCGCTTCTCGAAGGCATCGACGAAAACGCCGTCGATTTCCGCGACAATTACGACGGCTCCGACGAGGAGCCGGTGGTGCTGCCGGCGGCGTTTCCCAATCTGTTGGCCAATGGCGCCTCGGGCATCGCGGTGGGCATGGCGACGTCGATCCCGCCGCACAACGCCGCCGAGCTCATCGATGCGTGCCTCTTGCTGATCGACAAGCCGAAGGCGACGATCGACGAGCTGGTCGAGATCATTCCCGGCCCCGATTTTCCGACCGGCGGCATTGTTGTGGAGCCCAAGGAGAATATCCGCGAGGCCTACGCCACGGGGCGCGGCGGCTTTCGCCTGCGCGCGCGCTGGGAGGTGGAGGATCTCGGCCGCGGCCAGTGGCGCGTCGTCGTCACCGAAATTCCCTACATGGTGCAGAAGAACAAGCTCGAGGCCGAGCTCGCTGCGCTGATCGAAACGAAGAAATCGCCGCTTCTGGGCGATGTGCGCGACGAGAGCGCGGAAACCATCCGCCTCGTGATCGAGCCCAAGTCGCGCAATGTCGAACCGGCGGTGCTGATGGAGAGCCTGTTCAAGCTCTCCGACCTCGAAGTGCGCATCCCGCTGAACCTCAACGTGCTCGACGCCGCCGGCGTGCCGCGCGTCATGGGGCTCAGCGAGGCGCTGCAGGCGTTTCTTGATCATCGCCGCGACGTGCTGCGCCGCCGCTCCGAGCATCGCCTGGAGAAGATCGCCGCCCGTCTCGAGATTTTGGCCGGCCTGCTGATCGTTTTCCTCAACCTCGACGAGGTGATCCGCATCATCCGCACCGAGGATGAGCCCAAGCCGGCGCTGATCCAGCGCTTCGCCCTTAGCGACGTGCAGGCCGAAGCCATCCTGAACACCCGCCTGCGCCAATTGCGCAAGCTGGAGGAGATGGAGCTGCGCCGCGAAGATGAAAAGCTTCGCGACGAGCAGAAAGATCTCCTGGCGTTGCTGGCCGACGCCAAAAAGCAATGGCGCCGCATCGCCGGCGAACTGAAAGAGACGCGCAAACTGTTCGCGCCGGATACGAAGCTCGGCCGTCGCCGCGCGACCTTCGGCGCCGTCGACGAGCAATCCGCCGAGATCAGCGTGGAGGCCTTCATCGTGCGCGAGCCGGTGACGGTCGTCCTCTCCGAGAAGGGCTGGGTGCGCACGCTCAAAGGCCACGTCTCCGATCTGGAGAGCACGAAATTCAAGGAAGGCGACGGGCCCGCTTTCGTGTTCCATGCGCAGACCACCGACAAGATCATCGCCATCGCCTCCGACGGGCGCGCGTTTACGCTCGACGCGCACAAGCTTCCCGGCGGCCGCGGCGCCGGCGAGCCGATCAGGCTGATGATCGACCTCGACGAGGACCATGAGATCGTGGCGCTGTTCGCCCACGAGCCCGGCGCCAAGCGCGTGATCGCCAGCCTCGACGGCTACGGCTTCATCGCGCCCGAGGAGGACATGCTCTCGGCGCGCAAGGCCGGCAAACAGGTGATGACGGCGCCGACGCGCGCCGTCGCTGCGATCGAGGGCGATCAGCTCGCGGTGATCGGCGAGAACCGCAAATTGCTCATCTTTGATCTTTCTGAATTGCCGGAAATGCCGCGCGGGCGGGGCGTCAAGCTGCAATCGTACCAGACCGGCGGGCTGGCCGACGTCGCCGTGTTCGACAAGGCCGCGGGCCTCTTTTGGGTCGATTCGGCGGGTCGCCAGCGCGCGGTGCCGGATTGGAAGGAGTTCCGCGGCAAGCGCGCCTCGTCAGGCCGCATGGCGCCGCGCGGCTTCTCGCGTTCGGGCCGCTTCCACGACGCGCTCGGCGGTTAGCGTCGCGCGCGGATTTGGGCTATAGCGCCCGCACCCAAGAAGAGGAGCCTCCATGGGCATCGGTTGGATCATCCTGATCATCGGCGTGGTTCTCGCCCTGGCGCTGATCCTCATTTACAACCACCTCGTCGCGCTGCGGCAGAACACCAACCAGGCGTTCGGCGACATCGACGTCCAACTCAAGCAGCGCCACGATCTGATCCCCAATCTGGTGGAGACGGTGAAGGGCTATGCCGGCCATGAGCGCGGCACGCTGGAGGCGGTGACGCAAGCGCGCGCCGCCGCCGTCAGCGCCGAAGGCTCCAAAAATCCAGCCGCCATGGCGCAAGCCGAAAGCGCGCTCACCGCCGCGCTCGGCCGATTGATCGCCATTGCGGAGGCCTATCCCGATCTGAAGGCCAACACGAACTTCCAGCAATTGCAGGCGGAATTGTCCGACATCGAAAACAAGATCGCCGCGGCGCGGCGCTTCTTCAACAATGCGGTGAACGAGTTCAACACCGCGATCGAACAATTCCCCGCCGTCCTCATCGCCGGGCCGTTCGGGTTCGCCAAGCGCGACTTCTTCGATCTGGGCGAAGAGCGCGGCAGGTTGGAGGAGGCCCCCAAGGTCAGCTTCTCCTGAGGCGCGGCGTCACCTGAGGATCGGGCCCAATGGGCGCCTACGGGCTGCAAACGCACATCTGGACGAACAATTGGCGATCCGGGCTGCTGCTGCTCGGGTTTCCGATCTTGCTGCTGCTCGTCACGTACGGCTTGTTCCTGCTCTATGCGGGGCTTTCGGGAGAGACGTTTCCGGGCCTTGCGCCGGGTGATCTCAGCGGGCCCTTCCTGTGGGCGGCGGATGCGTTGCAGCGCGCCTGGCCGTATGCGCTGATCGGCGCGGGGCTGTGGTTTGCGATCGCCTACGCCTTCTATCAGATCATGATCGATGCGGCGACCGGCGCCCGGCCGCTCGAGCGCGCCGCCAATCCGCGGGTCTATAATCTGCTCGAAAACCTGTGCATTTCGCGCGGGCTGACGATGCCTGCGCTGCGCGTGATGGAGACGCCGGCGCTGAACGCCTTCGCCACCGGCCTGCATGAAGGGCAATATTCCATCACCGTCACGCGCGGTTTGATCGATACGCTGAACGACGCCGAGCTCGAAGCCGTGCTCGCCCATGAGTTGACGCACATCCGCAATCGCGACGTGCGGCTACTGGTGATCGCGGTGATTTTCGTCGGCATCTTTTCCTTCGTCGCCGAGATCAGCTTTCGCGGCCTCACGCGCGGGGGGATATCGAGCGGCGGGGGATCGCGGCGGCGCTCGTCGTCCTCGTCCGGCGGGGGCGGGGCGGCGATTTTGGCGATCCTCGTCGCGCTGGCGCTGATCGCGATCGCCTATGCGCTGGCGATCGTCATCCGCTTCTCCCTGTCGCGGCGGCGCGAATATCTGGCGGATGCGGGCGCCGTCGAGCTGACCAAGAATCCCGACGCGATGATTTCAGCGCTGCAGAAAATTGCCGGCAATGCGAAAGTGCAGGCGCCGGCTGAGGTGCGCGAGATGTTCATCGAGAATCCGCACGCTGATTTCGCCGGCCTGTTCGCGACGCACCCGCCGATCGAAAAGCGCATTGAAGCGCTGGCGCGCTATGCCGGCGGGCGGGTGGAGGTTGAGCCGTCCGCGCGCAGGGGGCCTTGGGGCTAAGGCGTCGTCACAGGCGCTCGCCGCGCGGCGGGAACACCGTGTCGAACGGCGTCCAGGCGCCGCCGCGCAGCAATTCGAGCGGTTGGAAATCGGCCTTGTAGGCCATCTTCTCGCTGCCCGGCACCCAATAGCCGAGATAGACATGGCCGAAGCCGGCTGCGCGCGCCTGCATGATGTGGTCGAGGATGGTGAAGGCGCCGAGGCTGCGCCGCGCGTCGCGCGTGTCGAAGAAGGAATAGACCAGCGACAGGCCGTCGCGCAGCACGTCCACCAGGGCCGCGGCAGCAAGCTCGCCCTGATCGGGGCCGGGCTCGGTGAAGCGGTACTCCACGATGTGCGTGCGCACCGACGATTCTTCGACCATCGCGGCGTAGTCGAGCAGGTTCATCTCGGCCATGCCGCCCTCGGCGTGACGCGCCTGCAGATAGCGCCGCAACAGCCAGAATTGCTCCTCCGTCGCTTCAGCAGGCCGCAGCGCGCGCGACAGGTCCGCGTTGCGCGCGACGATCTTGCGCCAGCGCCGATTGACCTCGAACTGGTCGACCACCACGCGCGCCGAGATGCAGGCGTCGCAATGATCGCAGGCGGGCCGATAGGCGATGTTTTGCGACCGGCGGAAGCCCGCATGCGTCAGCGCGTCGTTGAGGACGGTGGCTTCCGGGCCGTCGAGGCCGGTGAACACCTTGCGTTCGCGCCGCTGCGGCAAATAAGGGCACGCCGACGGCGAGGTCAGGTAGAAGCGGAGATTTTTGGTCGGGAACTGCCGTGTCACGTCCGCCGCACCGCCCTTGCTTGGGGGTGATCGTCGGCGCGCATCGCCCTTCGCGTCAAGTGCGCTTGCGCGCTCCGGCCGCGCGGCGCGCGTCACAAGCCGTGCTCGAAGGGCAGCGGCGGCGCCTCGCGCAGGAGCGTGATGGAGATGCGGCGATTGCCCGGCAGGGTGGGGTCGTCGGGGAAGAGCGGCTCGGAATCGGCGCGGCCCGCGATCTCGTAGATGCGGTCCGTCGGGATGCCGTTGGCCTGCAGGATGCGGCGGGCGCTGTTGGCGCGCTGGGCCGAGAGGTCCCAGTTGGAGGTTCCAGCGCCCGGCGACGAGCCGTCGGTGTGGCCCGAGATGGCGAGCCTGTTGGGCAGTTCGGCGATCACGCGCGACAGGGCGGTCAGCAGGCGGCGCGCGCGCTCATTGGGTTCGGCGGCGCCGGGGGCGAACATGGAGCGCCCCTCCTGGTCGATGATCTGGATGCGCAGGCCCTCCGGGCGCTGTTCGATGATCACTTGGCGGGACAATTCGGCGACTTCGGGCAGGTCGGCCATGGCCTGGCGGATCGCCGCCTCGGCGCGGGCGAATTCGGCGTTCTCGCGCAGCGTGCGGGCGCGATCGAGGGCGTCCTCGCTGGGCGTGGACTCCGCATTGACGGCGTCGGCCTCGCCGTTTTCGTCGCCCGAGGACTGGGCGCCGGTGACGGCCGTGACGGGCGCGGAGCGGTCGCTGCGCACGCCGGATTCGGAAAACGACGTCCCCGCCAGCAGTCCGCCCGAGCCGCTCGAGACGCGCGACACGCTCGCGGGCGCGAAAAACTCCGCGATGCCGCGGCGCTGCTCGGGGCTGGTGGTGTTGATCAGCCACATCAGCAAAAAGAACGCCATCATGGCGGTCACGAAGTCCGCATAGGCGACCTTCCAGGCGCCGCCATGATGCCCGCCATGGCCGCCCTTCTTGATTTTCTTGATGATGATGGGCGCGTTGCCGGCCTTGGCCATGGTAGGGATGGAATCCGCGGATCGAGAACGGGTGAAGGCTCTTGGATGGGGGTCTAGGGCCCCGGTCTTAAGATCGCGTTTGCGAAGAAAGGCGCGGTGCGGACTTGGACGCAGAGACAGGCGTTGCGCTTGGCGTGATGGACGAGGCGGCGCGCCTGGCGTTCCGTCAGGCGATGGGGACGTTCGCAACCGGCGTGGCGCTGATCGCGGCGCGCGACGCGGCGGGGGCGGCGCACGTCATCACTGTCAATTCCTTCACCTCGGTGTCGCTGGAGCCGCCGCTCATCTTGTGGTGTTTGGGCGACCAATCGGACCGCTTCGCCCTGTTCGCCAACGCCGAGACGTTCGGCGTCACGGTGTGCGCAGCCGGCCAGCGCGCGCAGGCGATGCGTTTCGCCGGGCGCATCGCGCCGGAGGCCGGCGGCGTGATCGAGCGCGGCGGCGCGCCGCTGGTGGCGGGCGGCCTTGCACATATGGCCTGCCGGACGCATGCGCGCATCGCCATGGGCGATCACATGATCATCGTCGGCCGGGTGGTGTGGCTCGATGCGAGCATGGGCGACGCCCTGACGTATTTTCGCGGCCGCTTCGGCGCTGCGCCGCAGGAGGGCTGAGCCATGGCGCGCGTCGCGTTTATCGGGCTTGGGGTGATGGGCGCGCCGATGGCGCGGCATCTGCTCGCCGCCGGCCACGACGTGACCGTCTATAACCGCACCGTCGCGAAAGCGGAGGCCTGGGTCGCCGCCCATGGCGGCCGCGCCGTCGCCGATCCTGGCGCAGCCGCCAAGGACGCCGCGTTCGTGTTCGCCTGCGTCGGCGACGACCGCGACGTACGCGCGGTGTTCGACGCTGCGGCGCCCGCGATGGCCCCGGGCGCATGCTTCGTCGACCACACGACCGCGTCCGCCCACCTGGCGGAGACTTTTGACCGCGAGGCGCAGGCGAAAGGCTTGTCGTTCCTCGACGCGCCGGTGTCCGGCGGCCAGGCGGGCGCGGAAAACGCGCGGCTGACGGTGATGGCCGGCGGCTCGCCAGAAGCCTTCGCGCGCGCTGCGCCCATCATGCGCGCCTACGCCGCCAACATCACCCATATCGGCACCGCCGGCAGCGGCCAGTTGGCGAAGATGGTCAACCAGATCTGCATCGCCGGCCTGCTGCAGGGCTTGGCTGAGGGCCTCAATTTCGCCCGCGCCGCCGGCCTCGATCCGGAAACCGTCGTCGCCGCGATCTCGAAAGGCGCTGCGCAATCCTGGCAGATGGAAAACCGCTGGCGCACGATGGTCGATGGCCGCTTCGATTTCGGCTTCGCGGTCGATTGGATGCGCAAGGATTTGGGCATCGCGCTCGAGGCCGCCCGCGCGCGCGGCGTGAGCCTGCCGGTA
>CAZMRN010000035.1:0-3704 GCA_964568575.1 uncultured Caulobacteraceae bacterium | reverse complement strand
AGTGCAGGCCATGGGCGGCGGCCGCTGGGACACGTCGAGCCTGATTGCGCGTTTGCAGAAATAAAACGCTTCGCGCGCCGCTCGGCCCCGGCTTTCGCCGGGGCCGAGCGAAAAGGGCGCCCCCGGCCGTCGCTTACGCTCCGGCGTTCGTCGCTCGATTTGATCCCCCGGATCAAATCGCGCCTGCGGCGCCGCTCCTCACCCCATCGGATAGAGGATGTCTTTAGAGACCTTTTTGCAGGCCTCCATCACCTCGTCGCTCAAGGTGACGTCGGCGGCCGCCAGGATGGGCGCGAGCTGCGCTTCGCTGGTGACGCCCACGATCGTGGAGGCGACGAAGTCGTGCGCCTTGCTCCACGCGACCGCGAGCGTGACCACGTCCATGCCGGCCTCGGCCGCGATCGCCTGATAGCGCTCGGTGGCGGCAAGCGTCTTTTCGTTGACGAAGCGGCGCGCCATCGCCGTATGGCGCCCGCCCTTGGTGATGTAGCTTGAAAAGCGCGCGCCCTCCGGCGTCGCCCCGCCATTGTACTTGCCCGACAGAACGCCGCCCGCGATCGGCGAATAGGGAATGAGGCTGACGCCTTCGCGCCGGCACGCATGCGCGAGTTCGTCTTCGAAGCGGCGATTGTTGAGGCTGAAATTGTTCTGGATCGTGTGATAGCGCGCAACGCCGAGGCGCTCGGACGCAGCGAGGCTTTTCATCAAACCCCAGGTGGTTTCGTTGCTGCAGCCGATGACGCGGATTTTTCCTGCGCGGATAAGCTCGTCCAGCGTCTCCAAGGTTTCGTCATAGGCGATATCGTGGTCGGGCCAGTGCGTCTGATAGAGGTCGATGTAATCGGTGCCGAGACGCTTCAGGCTGCCTTCGATGGCGCGCGTGATGTTGTGGCGGTCGAGCGCGGTCATGCCGGCGCGCTGCGAGGCCTTGAGCCAGCCATGGCTGGGCCCGCACACTTTGGTGGCGATGATGACGGCGTCGCGGTTCTTGGTCTTGAGCCATTTGCCGACGATCTCTTCCGTGCGGCCGGCCCATTTCGGATCGGGCGGCACGGGATAGTTTTCCGCCGCGTCAAAGAAATCGATGCCGGCGTCGAAGCTCTTGTCCAGGATGCGCAGCGATTCCGCCTCGTCCGCCTGGCTGCCGAACGTCATCGTGCCCATGCAGATATCGGAGACGACGATGGCGCTCTTACCGAGACGTTTGGTTTTCATGGCGCACGGTCCTTTTGGCTGGATCGCCGCTCATAGGCGCGCGGGCGGCCCCCAGGCAAGGGCCGCCCGCTTCGATCGTCGTCCGCCTCAGCGCACGCAGAGCACGTCTTCGAGCCGCTGATAGCGCCCGCCGGAGCGATCGATCGAGAAATACGCCGCGTCGCGATATCCTTGCGTCCGGCAGAAAGCATCGGCGGTGCGCTCCACGCATTGCGGCGTTGCTGCGCCATATTGGTCGCAGGCCGGCGTCTGCGTCTGGGCGAAGAAGGCTGCCGTGCGTCCCGTCGCTGTGGGGCGGTCATAGCCCTGTCCCGGCGGGGGATAGCCGCCGCCCGGCGGGGGATAGCCGGGCTGCGCCTCGTAGGGATCATAGGGCCGCGCCGACGAGATCGCGCCGAACAAGCCGATCGCGTTCAGATCGGGGATGTCGCCTTCGACCACCTGACAGCGGCCGGTGAAATCGGCGTCGCGGCACACCAGCCACGGCCGGTCGGTGCGCAGCGACCGGGCCGCGTCGTTGAAGCCCTCGCGCGCGAGATCGCCCTGGGTGAACGCCAGGCGCACCTCGCGGCCGCGATAGCCGACGTCGCCGTACAGATAGAGCGCGCCGCGCCGTCCGGCGTAATCGTCGGTCGGCTGCGCGCGTCGCGCCGAGCTGACGCGCCCGGCAAGGCCGATCGTGTTCAGATCGGCGACGTCGCGGTCGATTGTCACGCAGCGGCCGGTGAAATTGGCGTTGTCGCACAGCAGCCAAAGCCCGCGCCCGACCCGCGCGCTCATCGCCGCGTCGTTGAACCCGACGTCGCGCAGATTGCCCGCGTCGCTGCGCACCACGCGCCGTTCGCCGGAGAAGTTGGGGCCCGCGAACAGCTCCAGGGCGTCGCTGCGGTCGGGCCCGCGCTGGGCCGCGGCCGGCCCCGCGGCGCACAAAGCCGCGATCGCCGCGAGAAGGGAAAGGATTGGACGGCCAGCCATTCGGGCGCTCCCAGCACAGACAATGACGCCCTATATCTCACAGGCAGGGTGAACGCCGCCGCAAGCGCGCGTTCATGTGCGATTATGGACCTGAACGGCGGCCCGCCGCGTTGGCTGGTTGCCGAAGCGGCCGGCTGGTATGGCCATTCGAAACCCAGGAGAGCGATCGCCGATGTGCAGCCACCCTACCTGCAGCCATGACGCCGCCGACGCCCCGCGCCTCGTGGACGTCGCGCGGATGCCGCGCCGCGATCTGGTGCGCGCTCTGGCGGGCGGCTCGCTCGTTCTGCTCGCCCCGGCCTGCGCCGAGAACCCCGTGACCGGACGCAGCCAATTCATCGTCGTCGACGACGCCCAGCTTAACCAGATGGCGCTGCAGGCCTGGGCGCAGGAGCGCCAACAGAACCCGACCTGGAACAACGCCGCAGCCCAAGCGCGGCTGCGGCGCGTGGGCGAGCGCATCGCCCGGGCGTCCGGCCGCACCGACCTGCAATGGGAGTTCGTCGTGTTCGACCGACCCGACAAGAACGCCTATGTGCTGCCCGGCGGGAAGGTCGGATTCTATCGGGGAATCATGGAGATATCCGAAACCGACGACCATCTGGCCACGATCATGGGCCATGAAGTCGGCCACGTCACCGGCCGCCACGCCGCCGAGCGTTACAGCCGCGAAGTCGCGCAGCAGGCTGCCTTGCAGGTCGCCGGCGCGGCGATCGACAGCCAGCTCGCCATGGCCGCGCTCGGCCTTGGCGCCCAGGTGGGCTTGAGCCTGCCGTTCTCCCGCGCGCAAGAGGCCGAGGCCGACATCATCGGCGTCAACTATATGCGCGACGCAGGCTATGACGTGCGCCAATCCATCGCCTTTTGGCAAATCATGGCGCGCGAAAACACCGGCTCGCGCCCGCCGCAATTCCTCTCCACCCACCCCGATCCGATCAATCGGATCGCGGATCTGCGCACCTACATCAATCAGCGCGGCTGGGGGCCGGTCTAGGCCGGATCAGTTCACGGCCGAGCGCCGGATCGGGTATTTGCCGTCCACCGGGGCGTCTTCGAAGAGCACGGAGATTTGTGGGTGCTCGACCGGTTCGCCCGAGTCGTCCACGGCCAGATTCTGCTCCGACACATAGGCCACGTAATGGCTTTCGCTGTTTTCAGCGAGCAGATGGTAAAAAGGCTGGTCTTTGCGCGGCCGAATTTGTTCGGGAATCGCGTTCCACCATTCCTCAGTGTTGTTGAATTGCGGGTCGACGTCGAAGATTACCCCACGAAAGGGGAAATACTTGTGGCGAACGACTTGCCCAACGGCGAATTTCGCTTCCGACATCTTTGCTTCCTCCTTCCCGTGGCTCATGCGGGACTGGTCAGGATTAAAAGCTAGGGGGGCGCAGGGTCGCCTGCAAGATGGGGTCCAGTTCACCTCGCCCGCACGCCCTGTTACACCGGATGTGAACATGGAGCGGGCGCTGGCCGATGGATCGGCAGGCGCCTGGATGACGAATGGCTCGCTTTGA
>CAZMRN010000034.1:0-11652 GCA_964568575.1 uncultured Caulobacteraceae bacterium | reverse complement strand
GCCCGCCGCCTCGCCGGTGTTCTGCGCCAAAGCGCCGAGATTGACCGTCACGCCCTCCGTCGCCGTCGCGTAAGACGCCGTGTCGAAACCCGCGCCGCCGTCCAGCGCATCGCCGCCAGCGCCGCCGATGAGGGTGTCGTCGCCGCCGCCGCCCGAGAGGACGTCTACGCCGCCGAGCCCCCGCAGGAAGTTGCCGTTCCCGTCGCCCAGCAGCGAGTCGCCGAAGCCCGAGCCTTCGATCGCTTCAATTGATGTGAAACTATCGCCCGCCGCCTCGCCGGTGTTCTGCGCCAAAGCGCCGAGATTGACCGTCACGCCCTCCGTCGCCGTCGCGTAAGACGCCGTGTCGAAACCCGCGCCGCCGTCCAGCGCATCGCCGCCAGCGCCGCCGCGCAGCGTGTCGTCGCCGCCGTCGCCTGACAAGACATCGCCGGATGCGCCGCCGTTTAACGTGTCGGCGTCGTCGCCGCCGTACAATTGATCGAAATCGACGCCGCCGGTCAGCTGATCTGAACCGGCGCCGCCGGACAGATAATTCTGGCCGCTGCCGCCGCTCAGGACGTCGTCGCCTTGTTCGCCGAAGAGGCCGTCATTTCCGGCGCCGCCGTTGATAACGTCATTGAGATCGCCGCCATAAGCGGAATCGTTTCCATCGCCGGCGTCGACGTCGTCGTCGCCGCCGCCGGCGGAGATAAAGTCATCACCGCCCAGGCCGACGAGGATGTTGCGATTGCCATCGCCGAGGATGGAATCCGGAAGCTGCGAGCCGATCAGCCCCTCAACGCTGGAATAGGTGTCTCCCGCCGCCTCGTAGGTGTTCGTTCCCGGCGTTGAGAGGCTGATGCCAAGCCCATTGGCCGATTGCGAATAGTCGGCGCTGTCGAACCCGCCGCCGCCGTTCAAGGCGTCGGCGCCGGCGCCCCCGATCAGAATGTCGTTGCCGCCGGATCCGTTCAGTTCGTCGTCGCCGCCGCCGCCATTCAAGCGATTGGCGCCGCCATTGCCGGAGAGCACATCGTTCGACGAGGATCCGATAAGGGCCTCGATCTCGCTTAGCGTATCAGCGTCGCCTAGCGCCACGGTCTGCGCTGTTGTGACGGCGAGGCTGACGGTGACGGGGCCCGTCGCGTAGGCGTAGCTGGCGGTGTCAAAGCCTGCGCCGCCGATAAGCGCATCATTGTTGCGCCCGCCCTCCAGCGTGTCATCGCCGCTGCGGCCGTCGAGTTCATCGTCGCCGTCGCCCCCGCGGAGAAAATTGTCCGAATCGTCCCAGCGAATAATATCTCCAAAGGACGTCCCGATCACGCTTTCGACTTCAACGAAAACGACATTCCTGGCTACTCCTTCAAAGAATGGGCTACCATTGGGATTTCCAGGATCATCTATTACAACTCGTGATGCCGCCTCCGAAAAGTCTGCGGTATCAATCCCTGAGCCTCCATTGAGCGTACGATTAAACGTTCCGTCATTCACGTACAGCCGAAAGATGTCGTCCCCAGATTCCCCAAAGAGAGCGCCTTGAACACCGCTATTGTCATCGAATGTGTCATCGCCTCCGCCTGCCCAGAAGTTTGTTTGCCCTTGAAATCGTATGGTATCGTCCCTGCTGGTTAAGAGCGTTGGATCGGCAATAAATCGCTGCACGGATGCATTGATCGCGCTGAGGTCAGTGAGGCCCTCAATTGGATTTTCGGGGTCTGGCGATCCACCAAAGACAAGCACCGGACCAGGTCCTACTTCAATGGATCGAACAGCTCCAGAGGGGGGTGAATCGACTCCTGACGATCCATACGAGAAAGTGTCCACAGGAAAAAAGGTGACGCTAAGTACGGTTTGATTTGGGATAACGCTGGAGGTGAACGAGACTGTCCATGACGACGAGGATCGGCTGACTTGAACCGCGTCCGCTCCGAAAGGCAGCGTCCCTGTCTCCAGCCATAATCCTAGGACATACAAAAAATTGAAACTATTCTCTTCTGCCGCATTAAAGGTTGTGCCACCTTGAAAAACACTCATCGTAGGCATTTGTTTGCTCCTCAAGTCACCGCATCCATCAGGGGCTCAGCACAACGTACTCCAACTCCCCAAATGCCGCGCCCGATCGCCCAGCGTTCTCAACGGCCGCTGCTCCATCTCGCGCCCATTGCGTCGTTCGCGCTGTCGGGATCACCGAAATCCCGCGGGTTCGCCGATTTTCTTCGATGACGGGCGCGAGTGCGCGTTCGGCGGGCAGGATGAGCGCAACAAGGCGCGACGAACCGACTGGCTCGGACGCCACGAATTCGAATCCATGTTCCGGAAGCGGCAGACGGATCGTTTCTCCCTCCGTGACCAGCAAGTCTGCGCTCGCGCGCGTCAACCCATTTGGAAAAATTTGCGTCTGAACGCCGTTCGACGCCTGGTCAATGAGAATGAGGCGTCCAGAAACTGGCGATGTAATGGCGATCTGCACGGCTTCGCCGACGAACACCTGACCGACATCGCAGATCGCTTGCGGCGGCGGCTTGCATAACGTCACCTGTGCGGTCGAGGCGCCTTGTCGCAACGCCGTGAACGCGGCGGAGGCATCGCCAACGCTTTCCTCAGCACGCTTGGGCGCTGCCCCACTATTGCTCGGCGGCGAGACGGCGTTTTCAATCGGCGCAGGCGGCGTTTGACGCACGAGGACCGCTGCACCGACGATGAGCACAATGGCTGCCGCAGCTCCAAGCAGCGCGGCTCGTTGCGCTCGGCGCGTGCGGGGCGCTGCGCTTGGCGTATCTTGCAGCGGCGCGCCACCGCCCAGGATCGCGCCGACATCCGCGATGAGACGCCGCCAGCGCGGATCCTGATCGTCGCCCCGCCAACCGATCAAATCAATGGTGTGCAGCTTGTTGTGGGGCAGGGGCGGACGGACGTCATCGATCCGAACCGGCAAAAGCTTTCCTGCGCCCTCATCCGCTTCAGCGCGCACCCATTGCGATTTCACCGATTGCTTGGACCAGATCGGCATGACCAATTTCGCCGCCGCGATTTCGCGCTGAATCACCTCGCTGTAGTCGTCGCCCCCGATGAGCGCATGGTCCCACCATACCGTGAAGCCCGCAGCGCGCAGCCCGTCTGCGATGGCGCGGACGGCGTCTCTTTCGTTGCTTTTGTAGGAGATAAATATATCCGCCACGTAAGGCTCCCTAAAGTCCGACATAGACGAAGGGCGCCCAAAACGCGGGATGGGCGCTCCACGCGTAGCCGCGATGGTTCCGCAGTCTTTGCAGCGCCTGAGCTTGCGCTTCCGGCATTTCTATGCCGCGGGCATAGGCGTCCATTGCGGTTGTCGAGAAAAGGAGCGCGGCTTCGGAGTCCACCCGCCAGTGCGTTCCGATAACGCCGCGCGCCCCGGCGAGGAGGAACGCCCGCGCCAAACCAGAAAATCCTTCTCCATCCGGCGCGCCATCGGGGCCGGCCGTGTTGCAAGCGGACAAGAGCGCCACATCCGCATCGAGACGCCAGCGCGCGATCTCGCTTGCGCCTAGATAGCCGTCATCTGCCTCTGTTGTGTGCGCGGGCGGCGAGAGCAGAAGGCCAGGCTCCGCGCGTGCGCGCCACTCGCCGGTGAGAACCGCGTGCGTGGCGAACCCGATGACGCGGTATCGGCTGAGCGCGAGCGCGCTGAGACGCGTTTCACTCGCCTCCGCGCCCAGCAGCAGATCACTGTGCGCCGCGCCGAAAGCAGCGGCGATTGTACGCAATTCTGTGCGCGTTTCAGGCAATGACGAGACAGCTGTGATTGGATTGTCGTCGCGGGGAACGCCCGATGGAAGCGGCCGGACGCCTATGCCGCGCGATGCTCCGGCGCGTTGCGGGCCCAATTGCGCCGCGCCTACGCCCAGAAAGGCGCGATCGCCACGCGATCTTCCCGCAACGGCTCGCAGCGCCGGCAGTGTGCTGACGGAGGGGAGGACGACAAGCGCGCGTTCGCCCCCGCTCAGCCAATCCAACGCGCGGTATTCATTAGGCGTTCGCGGCGCGGCTGCTGGAGGCGTTTTCAGCAGCGCCCCGAACGGCAGCGCCGAAATGGCGCGATCCACAACAATCAAGAGGCGGGTCTTTCCCGCTAAATCCGGCTCAAGGACCCGAAAAAGCTTGTCGTACAGTGTGAAAGCAGCCTGCGCGCGAAAGGTCGTCGGGCGCGATGCCGATCGCCACCTGTCGATCTCCAACCCAGTCCTCATATCGCTTACGAGCAGCGAAGCGTCGTCATTGGTGATCGCTAGCGCGTGGGCGGACGCGCTGGAGCGGCTCACGACGATCGCCCAGCTCTTCTGCTGTCCCAAAACAAACACGATCAGCGCTTCAGTGGGCTGCAACAGAGATTGCGCCTCTCCAACCGAAAGCGGGCGCAGCGAAGAAAGCCTCTCAAAGGCCTGGTGTTCTGCTGCAATCCGGGCGTCAATGGTGCGCAAATCTCTTTCGATCTGATCCAATTCGACGAACAAGGCGCGTCTGATGGGCGATGCGTCCGCGGTCAAGCTTCCGCTCAGCAGGACATCGGCGGCGCTCCACCGCGCCGATAGTTCGTCGCGCTGTGCGAGCAAAAGCGACAGCGATCCATCGCCACCCATTCTGTCGGCCGCCCGAACCAGGGCGACCCCGGTGCGGCTTGTCAAAGCCAGTTGCGCCGCCAGAAAGGCGCGCTCAGGCGTTTCATGCGTGGGACGGTCGATCGCCATGCCCAATTCGGCTTCCAAGATTGTTCGCGCAAGCCGCAGCTCGCGCAGCTCGTCGCTGGACAACGCGTGTGCGCGGACGGCCAGTCGCGCATTGACGATCGCCACGGCTTCAGCGCTGTTGGCGCGTGCTGCAGCGTGCGCCCCCGCACCCCACTCGGCTTGGGCGAGGAGCGCATGAGCGCGGGCAGCTGCGATGTTTGTGAACGCGCCAGCGGCGCGATAGGCTCGCACGGCGTCAGACAGCGCTTCGCGCGCGCCGACATAATCGCCCATGGCGAGGCGCAGGTTGCCGACCTCAAGCAAACCGGGGGCAAGATCGATGGTGTTCGAGCCGTTTGCGCGGGAAAAGAGGACGTTAGCGTTCTGAAAGGCCGCGAGCGCTTCGTTGCTTTTTCCTTGCGCGTTGAGGGCGAACCCTAAAGCGGCGAAAGCATTGGCTTGATCGCGCGCCAAAACGGCGGACTGGGCCCCAAGCGCAGCGAGGCCTGCTCGGGCCAAAGCCTCGGCGCCGGGTCCGTCGCCGCTTTCGACGCGCATCAGCGCATGTTCAGATGCGGCGCGGGCCGTCTGTACTGCGTCGGGTCCGTAGGCTTGGGAAAACAGGTGGCGGGCTTCGGTGAAGTAGCGCTCGCTTGCGTCGAAGTCGCCGTCGAATCGCGCCGCCGTGGCCAGTCCATGCAGGATTGTTGCGCGGCGATGAGGCGTGGCCCAGCCGCGGGAATCGTAGGCTGCCAAGGCCTTCAGAAAGGACTCCCGCGCGCGATCGGCTTCGCGGCGCATAAGATGCAGGTTTCCCGTCGCAACGGCGATCGACGCGCCAAGCAGGGGCTGGCAGCCAGTGTCGGCGACGTTGAGCGCATCCGCTTCGCTCAGCAGGTGCGCCGCTTGCGCCAGGTCGAGTTGATCCGCGTAGCTGCCGGCAAGAACCGTCATGAATTCCGGCTTTGAACGCGCTTGGCTTGGTGCGGATAGTATCGTCTCGATCGAACTGCGCAGATCGCCGCTCGCGCGCTGCGTTTCCGCATGCTGTAGTAGAGCGTCGAGGAACAGGGTCTCATAGCGCGCGTCGAGATCACGGGCGATGCGCAGTGTGTCCGACGACAGCGCACGAGCCGCCTCGAGGTCGTTGCGGTGGCGATGCAACTCTATCTGCAACAAGCGGATCGCGACGAGCCGGTCGGGCTGGCTTTGCGTCCTGACCATGCGTTCCGCCGTTTGCAAGGCGCCGTCGGCTTCGACGAAGCGCCCCGAGCGCATCAGCGCGGCTCCGCGGTTTCCTTCCAACACGGCGCGCTCTATTGGTTGAGCGTTCGGCGCAGCTCGAATGAGGGCCACCGCTTCGTCTGCACGGGCTACGGCCTCGCCAAGTGCGCCTGACCCTCCCAAAGCGGTGGCGAGGTCGTCCAAGTAGAACGCCAACTCGCGCGGACGTTCGGACAGCTCCTCACGGGCGCTTGGCAGTGCGCGCTGGAGAAGGGAAGCCGCCGCATCGTACTCGCATTGGGCGATGCGCGCGCGCGCTTCGATCACATGCGATAGGGCCGAAGGCGTGGCTGCGCTTTGCGCAACGGAGAGGACCGCGCACGCGAAGACTGTGATTGCTGCCGCTCGGCGGAGAAGGGACCAGCCGCCAAGCATGTCACGGCGAGGGTGCAATATCACCGCCGAATGTTCCAACGGCCGAGTAGGGCGCAGAGGACGGCAGGTTCTGAATAGAGAATTGCCCGACGGTTCCGCCGGGAAGTGCGGCGGGGGTCAGGCCTACGAGGACGCCATTGACCACGCCGTAGCGCTCGGCATCTGCAGCGCTAAGGTAACCGCCATAGCGCAGATCCCTCGACAGATCGTCAAAGCGCAGGGATGCCGCGCGATAATTAGCTCCGTCAAAGGCCAGGTCCATGGCGCCGGTGCGTGCGTCAAGGTTCCACGTTTGGGAAAAGGTGCCGACCACCATCCGGACGCCATTTTGGTCGATCGCCGAGCCGATTGCGTGGCCGGTGTAGCGAGCGGAGCCGCGCAATTGGTATTGCGTAGGGGACAGGATTTGACCAGCGGCCCAAGTCGCCAAATGGGCGTGCCGTGTTTGGCTGCCTTCAGCGGGCAGGTCGCCGAAGAAGTAGCCCCAGCGCACATAATTGTAGTGCGCAATGTCTTCGGTCGCATGCGTTGTCGCAGACGCGCCCGTGACCAAGGCGAGCCCATGATTGGCGTCGCCGCGTGAGGCTGCGCCGAAAATGGCCGGGCCGCCTTGCGCGTCCTCGATCGCTGCGCTCGGGCCGCTGTCCGAAGTCAATCCGCCGAGCACGATGGAGGATTCCTCATCGACATCTCCGACGCGCAGAAGCGCCTGCGCAGCAACTCGATTCAAGCGGGTGTCGACCTCAATCGAAAATCTTCTGGGATCGTTTGTGCCGCCCCCTGAGTCGAACGCCGAAACCGTCACGCCGCCGGATGGGTTCTCAGTCTCCAAGAAGCCTTGGAGATACCCGCCATACAAGGTTCTCTGCGCGGACGTATCTGCGCGGAAGCCGCCGCCTACGGCGAGGCGCAGAAGCCCATATTGCGCAGACTCAGCTGAGCCGAGCGCACGCATGGCGCCGCCGGCGAAGGCTGCGGCGCCGGTCAGGTCGTCATTGGGCGGCGGCGATGTCGAGGCGACGTTCTCCAGAACAAGATAGCTGGCCGTTCCTCCGCGCACGCCTGCGCCGCCCCAATCGCCGCCGCCGCCGAAGGCTGTATTGGTGAGCGGACTGCGCAGAGTCGTCGATGCAGCGCCCGGCGCGCGCGAGGTTCCAATCGTGCGCCCCAGCACGATCGCTGACGCGGCGTCGGGTGCGCTTTCTGCGTAGCGGATGGATCCCAACGTAAGCGCCGCAGCGGTCTGCGCGCCTGAGGCGCTCCAGCCAAGGTCGAAATGGAAAAAGGCGTCATGCGCGTCGGCGGCGCCATTCAGCGCGGTGGCGACGAAGAGCGGCGAGGCGGCGTATCCGCCAGCGCCATAGACGGCCGCATCGCCTGGCGCGAAGGCGCGCATGCCTGCGCTGGACAGGCCGCCCGTCGCAACCCCCCCAGGTGCCGTCAAACTGCTGAAAATCGTGTAGGCGTCAACGGTGTCGCCACCCGTCCGCGCGGCCGCGAGTCCGCCAGTCGCAAACAGAAACGCACCGTCGTCGCCGTTGGGCGAGGGCGCTTGGATCATCAAAAAATGATCGGCGGATCGAAGGACGCCGTCTCCGTCGGCGTCGCCGATGTCAAATCCCGCCTGCAACACATCGGCGGTGAGCGCATAAGGCGCGATGTTGGAGGAAATCCCCGTGCCGCCAATCCCGCCCGCCGCGTTCGACGGCGACAATCCCGGCGTAACGCGAAAGCCGATGGCCGGCGACCCAATTTGCACAATCCCGGAATTGTCACTGCGCAACGTCTCACGCGGCAGACTCAGCGCCTGATTCGTCGCCGTTAAATTGGCGACCTGCGGCGCGCCCGGAACGAAAGTCGCGCGACCCGATATCGATCCAAGGACAAGCCGCAGATCGTTGCTGTCTTGCAGAATGCTGCGAACAAGCGCGCCCAATTCGGCGCACCCTGCAGTGTCGCACAGCACGGGCGGCGTCAGCGGATCGCCGTCAGCATCCTTCAGCAATCCAAGCCTTTCCAAGGCGACGAGAACGTCGGCGTCGTCGTAAGGCGGGACGATGCCGACGAACGTGGCGGTGGGGCTCTGCGAAAAGGCGATCGGCGCAGAGACAGTGTAGCTGAGCGCCGTATTTCCGTTCGTGCGGCCATAGGCCGGGCCGATCCCTCCCGTGTAGATGTATGTTGATCCAGAAGGGACAATACGATTGGTTGTCCGCGGCTGCGCCACGCCGGGCGGTGCGGCGGCCCCGAATTCGCGCGCAAGGATCCCGCCGGCTAGCGTGATGGACTGAGCGGTCGAAGCCCCCAACAGCGCTGTGAACTGAGCGTTTCCTGAAAGATTTTGATTGGTGAAATCGACGAAGCTGCGGGCTGAAGATCCCAACACGATTTCGCCGCCTGACAATTGCGTCAGAGCGGTGCGGTCAAGCGGCGGCGGCGCCGGCGCTTGACCTAGAATTCTATTGTCTTGCGCCGCCGCGTCTTCGCGCACGCCGCGCGCTGCTGGTTGCGATGACGTGCGCCTAGCTCTCGGGACGCCAAAGCGATCGAGGTCGGCGTAGGCGCTGGCGCGGTCGCGCGACCGCACCCGGCTGACTCCCGCGGTCGGCGTCCAGACGATTTCGGTGTTCGCCCGTTCGACGGCGGTGGTGCGCTCTCCGGACGTCAAAAGAAGAGGTCCGCCATAGAGCAGTGTGGCGCGCAGCGCATCGCCCTCGCGCACGATGATTGCAGCGCCTGCGGCCAGATCGACGGCGCCGCCATCGAAGGTCGTCGTAACGCCGCCGGACGCGTTCGGCGCAAAAACCCTGAGCGCGCCTTGGGTCAGATGCGTGCGGGGATTGGGCCCGGCGACGGCGTCTACGGAAACCGCAATGCGCGCCTGCGTGCGCCCCGCGAGCACAATGGATGCGCCATTTGCCGACGCGACCTCAAGCGTTTCCGTGTCGGCGGTGGAGAGCGTCGCCGGCGCCTCCGATACAAATGAAATCTGCGGCGCGCGCAGCGTGTCTCCGCCAATGCGCATGACAGGCGCATCGGCTTGAGCGCCGAGAGTCCCCAAGCTTAACGATGCGGCGGCAAGCGTGACGCCTGAAGCGCCAGAAGCGATGCTTGTGCAATGCGGTCGACGCTTCGTCATTTCAGCCTCCCGCAGTACGATCTGCGCTAATACCGTGCGCTTACGCCGACAAGCAGAGCAGCATTGTCGAAGCGATAATTCGCGATCGTCGCTCGGTTCCAAGTCTGCTCGGCGCGCGCCTCGACCGCCATGCGTCGCGTGATTGGCGCAGCTGCTTCGAGCGCCAAGACGTAACGATCCTCGATCCGCCGTTCGAGCGGTGAAACGACCGGGTCCGGCGCGTCATAGGCGGTGTGTCGAACCCTTCCTGTCGCGCCAAGGCGAATGGGGGCGCCGGTTGCGGCGTCAACGCGAAAGAAGCGAGTGACGCCGGCGACGATCTCGAGGCTTTCTCTGGTTTGAAAGGCAGCGTCTGCGTCAGCCCGTTCGATTACGCCAGATGCGGATATGCGCCATCGATCGCCGATCGCGGCTGTGCTTTGCAGGCCAAAACCAAGCAGGTCGCCTGACTGATCTTCTGCGCTTGGGCGCTGTGCGCTGGCGACGAAATTCCTGCGTCGCCACTCCACCACAGCCGAGAGCGAAGCGCCGACGCCGAGCCGCCGATCGGCGACGACCCCCGCGCCCCAATCCGTGAAGTAGAGGTCCCCATTCAACGACAAACCTGACGTCGCCAGGTAGGGGCGCCAAATGGTGGCCGGCGCCAAACGCTCACGCGGATACAGGCGCGGCCCAACGCGCAGCCCCGCACCCAAGGCGTTCAGGGATTCGGTTCGATCGTAGAGTGACGCGCTGACTTCGCCATCGAGGACGACTTCCGGCGCAGGTCCGCCGTCAAGCCGCACGCGCAGCGCCCCTGACGCCGAGGCGACCAGCGCGATATCGGCTTCTTCTTCGACGGACAATTGATCGCCGGAAAGCCGCACAACCTGGCCGCGGAAGGGGTCGACGAGCAAAGCGCTGTTCGGCGCCGCTTCCGGATTGGACTCGCTGCGCACGCCGGCGAACGCATCGCCGCGAAAGGTTAGCCGGCTCGTGGCCCGTTGCGCTGTTGCCATGGCGGCGCTCGCGCGATCGCGCACAAAGTCGGGCGCGTCGGGCGACGTCAATGCCGTCGACAAAAACAGGCGCGCAAGATCGGGCTGTCCGACCCGCAAATAGAGCAGGCCCAATTCCAGGCGGACGTTATCGGCTTGCGGTCGAAGCCGCAGCACGCGCTCAAGGGCCGTGATCGCGGCGCCGAAATCTCCTGCGTGCGCCGCCGCTTCCGCGAACGCGAACGACGCTTCCGGATCGTCGATCTGCGCCAGCATGCGCGACAGCGCGGCGGCATAATCTTGGTCGCGCGCGGCGGCTGGCGTCGCGTTGCCTCTATCTTGCGCAAAGCTTGCCGCGGCGGCGTTTACGCCCGCCCACAGCACACTGCAAAGCGTGAGCAGATGCAGGCCATGCGTTTGCCGACGCCGTCCCATAACAGCCTAGCCTCGCGCACTCACGCGCCTGACACCCCACGCATCAAATGTGGCACGAGGGCAGCCTGTTAACAACACGCAAAAAAGACGTCGCGCTGTTTGCTGCGACGTACGCTTAGAGGCCATACGGCGAACAGCAAACACCCTGACGCGACCCCGATTTCCGCGCCAGCCGTTTCCGAGTTCGAGGCCGCACCGAAAGCTTGTTCGGGATGGTCAGAAATGTCGGCCCAAGCCGAAAAGTCTTTGGAGCAACCGACTAACGATAGTCCCCGGCGGACAGAGAGGGATTCGAACCCTCGATAGAGTTTCCCCTATACACGCGTTCCAGGCGTGCGCCTTCAACCACTCGGCCACCTGTCCTTGCCGGCATTCCCCGCCCGGGGGCGGGGGAGGAGGGGTCTTAGCGTATTCGCGGCGGATTGGAAGCCGGGCGCGGGGGCGCGATGCCGGCCCCAAAGGCTGCGCGACAACGCGCGTGGCGCGCGAATTCTTCGTCCGGCGTCTGGAAACGACCCTGATCGCTTGCATATACAAGAAACGGGGCCAGGGCTCGCCCCGGCCGAGGGGCGCGACATGGCTGTCATCGAGAGCGGAACTTCAGCCGGCCCCAGTCAAGCGCGCGGCGCGGCGGCGGCGCAAAGCGCGCTGCTCGACGCGCCGATCCTGCCGACGCTGGGCCGGCTGGCCGCGCCGAACGCGCTGGCGATGGGCGCCGCGGCGGGCGGCGGCATCGCCGAGACGGCCGATGTCG
>CAZMRN010000033.1:9247-11748 GCA_964568575.1 uncultured Caulobacteraceae bacterium | reverse complement strand
TGCCGCGATCCGCCCGACCCGCCGCCCTGCGCGCGCCGGAGCCGCCGCGCGCGTGGCAGCGGATGCTCTCCGGCCGGCGGCTCGACCTGCTCGATCCCTCGCCGCTGGACGTCGAAATCGAAGACATCGCCCATGGTCTGGCGCGGGTGGCGCGCTGGAACGGGCAGACGCTCGGCGCCCACGCCTTTTCGGTGGCGCAGCACTCTCTTGTCGTCGAGGAGGTCGCGCGCGCCCTGGCGCCGGATTGGCCCGCGCGCTGGCGCCTCGTCAGCCTGCTGCACGACGCGCCGGAATATGTCATCGGCGACATGATCAGCCCGTTCAAGACCGCGCTCGGCCTCGACTATAAGAGCTTCGAGGCGCGCCTGGAGAGCGCCATTCATCTGCGCTTCGGCCTTCCGGCGACAACGCCCGCGGACGTCAAGGCCGTCATCAAACGCGCCGACCAGATCTCAGCCTATTTCGAGGCCGTGCGGCTGGCCGGCTTCGACGAGCGCGAGGCGCGAAAATTCTTCGGTGCGCCGCCCAAGGGGTTTGCGCCCGATGTGACGCCGCTGCCGACCGACGTCGTGCAGGCGGCGTTTCTGGCGCGGTTCCAAGCCCTCATCGCAGCGGTGTGACGATCATGCCCATACTCGTTTCCCCGCTTTCGCAAGTCGCGGCTGTGACCGCGCAGCGCAAACCGGCGCGCCTCGTCAGCCTGCTCGATCCCGGCAGCGCGTTTCCGCGCGAGGGCCTCGCACCGCGCCATCTCAAGATCGGCGTGCACGACGTCACCTTCGAAGACCAGGATCCGTGGGTGGTTCCGCGGGCCGACCATGTGCGCGCGGTGCTCGATTTCGTCGCCGACTGGGATCGCAGCGCGCCAGTGCTGGTGCATTGCTACGCCGGCATCAGCCGCTCCACCGCGACCGCCTACACCATCGCCTGCGCGCTCAACGCCCACGCCGACGAACACGCCATCGCGCGCGCGCTGCGCGCCGCTTCGCCCACAGCCTCGCCGAATACGCGCCTGATCGCGCTCGCCGACGAAGCGCTCGGCCGCCAGGGCCGCATGGTGCGCGCGATCGAGGCGATCGGCCGCGGCGCAGTGTGGGAGCTCCATGGCGAGGCCGAACCGTTCGAATTGCCGAGCCGCTTTGCATGAGCGCGCCGCGCGTCGTTATCGGTTTGTCCGCCGTCATCGTGGCGGTGACGGAAGATGCGCCGTACGTCGTGGTGACGACGCATGGCGACGCGATTGGGCTGCCGTTCGGCGCTTTCGACCCCGCGGGCGACCGCACCTTGGAGCTGTCCCTGCGCCGCTGGGTCAGCGAGCAGACAGGCTTCGACATCGGCTATGTCGAGCAACTCTACACGTTCGGCGCTCGCGGCCGCGAAGCGCCGATCGCCGATCTCGATGCGGCCGCGCCCGATCGCTTGATCTCCATCGGCTATCTCGCGCTGACGCCGACGCGCGCGGATCTCGTCGAAGCGCAGGCGCAATGGCGGGACTGGTACAGCTTCTTTCCGTGGGAGGATTGGCGGCGCGGACGCCCGCACGGCATCGATTCCGACATCGGCCCGCGCCTGCACGCCTGGGCGCAATCCGCCGACGAACCGCACCGGCGTGCGCAGCGCTGGGCGCGCGCGCAAGCCTCGTTCGCGCTGAACGGCGGCGTGTGGAACGAGGAACGCGCGCTCGATCGCTATGAATTGTTGTACGAAGCAGGCCTTGCGCCCGAGGCGGCGCGCGATCGCGCCCGCTTCGCCAAGGAGCCGATCAAGACCGCCGCCGCACTGCCAGGGATATTCGGCCAGCCCATGATCGCCGATCATCGGCGCATTCTGGCGACTGCAGTCGGGCGCCTGCGCGCGAAGATCAAGTATCGGCCCGTCGTCTTCGAGGTGGCGCCGCCGATGTTCACGCTTTTGTCGTTGCAGCGCATCGTCGAAGCGATTGCGGGCCTTCGGCTGCACAAGCAGAATTTCCGTCGCCTGCTCGATCGCACCGGCTTTGTGGAAGGCGCCGGCGTGTTCGACGCCTCCGGCGGAGGCCGGCCTGCGGAACTGTTTCGCGCCAGCAAAAGCGTTTCCGCCCACGCCGTCGGCGGTGTGCATGTGCCCGCGCCGCGCGGCGAGTGATGCGCGCCTTCGCCGACCTGCTCGACCGCCTGATCCTGACGCCGGGGCGCAACGCCAAGATCGCGGCGCTGTCGCGCTATTTCCAGGAAACGCCCGATCCTGATCGCGGCGTGGCGCTGGGCGCGATCGCCGGCGCCTTATCCTTTCCGGCTGCGAAGCCTGCCATGCTGCGCGCGCTCGTCGCCGATCGGGTCGATGCAACTTTGTTTGCGCTTTCGTATGATTATGTCGGCGATCTCGCCGAGACGGTCGCCCTGATCTGGCCGCAGCGCCCCGGCGCCAACCGCACGCCGGGCCTCAGCGAAATCTACGACGCCTTGAGCGCCGCCAAACGCGGCGAAGCGCAGGGCCTGATCGAGGGCTGGCTCGACGCGCTC
>CAZMRN010000033.1:0-9237 GCA_964568575.1 uncultured Caulobacteraceae bacterium | reverse complement strand
AACGCCACCGAACGCTGGGCGCTGCTGAAGCCCATCACCGGCGGCATGCGCATCGGCGCGGGCGAAAGGCTGGCCAAAACCGCGCTCGCGCACTGGTCGGCGCAACCGATCGAAACGATCGAGGAGATCTGGCACGGCCTTGCGCCGCCCTATCTCGATCTGTTCGCATGGCTGGAGGGGCGCGCCGAAAAACCGCGCGCGCGCTCCGGCGCCGCGTTTCGCCCGGTGATGCTGGCGCACGCCCTGGAGGAGGAGGATCGCGCCAAGCTCGACCTCGACGCCTTCGCGCTCGAATGGAAATGGGACGGCATCCGCGTGCAGGTCGCGACGGATGGAGTCGACCGGCGCTTATACAGCCGCGCCGGCGAAGACATCGGCGCCGCCTTTCCCGACATTCTTGACGCCATGACGTTCGACGCGACGCTCGACGGCGAATTGCTGGTGCGCCGCGCCGACGGCGCGCTCGGCGCGTTCAACGACCTGCAGCAACGCCTCAACCGCAAGCGCGTCGATGCGAAGCTCCTGGCCCAGGCGCCGGCCTTCGTGCGCGTCTATGATGTGCTCATCGTGGGCGGCGAGGATGTCCGCACGCTGCCCTATCGCGAACGCCGCGCGCGCCTCGCCGCCTTTGCGCCGAGCCTGCCTCAGACTCGGTTCGACCTCTCGCCGCTGGTGGAGGCTGCGTCCTGGGAGGCGCTGGCGCAGCTGCGCGCGGCGCCGCCCGAAGCGCTTGCGGAAGGGGTGATGCTGAAGCGTTGGGACAGTCCCTATGCGCAAGGGCGGCCGCGCGGGCTGTGGTGGAAATGGAAGCGCGACCCGCGCCTGGTCGATTGCGTGCTCATGTATGCGCAGCGCGGCCACGGCAAGCGCAGCTCGTTCTACTCCGACTTCACCTTCGGCGTCTGGCGCGGCGATGCGCTGACGCCGGTCGGCAAAGCCTATTTCGGCTTCACCGATGAAGAGCTCAAAGAGCTCGACCGCTATGTGCGCGACAACACCACCGAGCGCTTCGGCCCCGTACGCGCCGTGCGCGCCGATCGCGAGGCGGGCCTCGTGCTCGAGATCGCCTTCGAAGGCCTGCAGCGCTCGTCGCGCCACAAATCCGGCGTCGCGATGCGCTTCCCGCGCATCCACCGCATCCGCTGGGACAAGCCCGCCGCAGAGGCCGACACGCTCGAGGCGCTCGAGCGCATGCTGGCCTGATCCCGCTTTCGCCGCGCCCCGCTTCCCACTAGATCAAGCGCCATGAAGATCGGCCTGGACCGCTGGACCCCCGAGGCGCTGTGGGCGCGCTATGGCGACGCCGTGTTCGGCGCAGCGCTCAATCTGATCGCCGCAATCGCGATCCTGATTGTTGGCCTGTGGATCGCGGCGGCGGCGGCGCGCGGCGTGCGCCGCTTGGCGCGGCGCCATCCGCGGCTCGACGCAACCTTGATCGCGTTCCTGGCCAACGGGGTGCGCTACGCGATCGTCGCGTTTGTCGCGCTGGCCGTGCTGCATCGCTTCGGCGTCGAAACGACCTCGATCATCGCGGTGCTCGGCGCAGCGACGCTGGCGATCGGGCTGGCGCTGCAGGGCACGCTGTCGAACGTCGCCGCAGGCGTGATGCTCGTGCTGTTCCGCCCCTATCGGCTGGGCGATTTCGTGCAGACGGGCGGCCAGCAGGGCGTCGTCAAGGACATCTCGCTGTTCACCACCGAACTCGCCACGCTGGACAATGTGAAGGTGGTTCTGCCGAACGCGCTGTGCTGGGGCGCGCCGATCCTGAACTATTCCGCGCATCCGAAACGGCGCACCGATCTGACGTTTGCGGTGGCCTATGACAGCGACCTCGATCTCGCCATCGAAACGATCCGCCAGGCGATCGTGCGCGACACGCGCGTCCTGGCCGAGCCGCCGCCGGTGGTGAAGGCGTCGGCCTTGGGCGATTTCTCGGTCACGATCCTGGCGCGCTATTGGTGCGACACCGCCCACGCGCTTGATCTCAAGATGGACCTGATGCGCGCCGTGAAGGCCGCGCTGGACCAGGCCGGCGTGGAGATCCCCTATCCGACGAGCGTGCAGATCGCCGCGGAAGATCGCCAGCCTGCGCGGAAACGTTCATAAAGTGGAAACCAACCCAAGCGTGTGAGTGTACACGCACGGGGCGTTAATGGACGGATCACCACGTTCGCAGGACGACCTCACGTCCGCGCTGGTCGTTTGGGGACCGGGCGGCGAACGGCGGACTTTGCTCGACGCCCTGCGCCAGCTCGGGGTTGAGGATGTCGAGGTCGTCGACGCCGCCATCCCCGCCTTCGCGCGCCTTGCGGTGAAGCGGCCGACGATCGTGTTCGTCGATCTGGCGATCAAGCCCGTTTCCGGCCTGACCTTCACGCGCGAGGTGCGCGCCAATCCGATCGCCAATCGCGACGCGCCGATCATCCTGCATCTAAAGGCCGACGCCGAGGCGCGCGCAGAGGACGCCGCCGCAGCCGGCGTGGACGGCGTGCTCGTGGGGACGTTCGATGTGGAGGACGTGCGCGAGACGTTGGAGATGGCGCGCGGCCTGGGCGCGAGAACGCCTGGTGCGATGCGCGTGTTCGGACGCGGCGCGCGCCAAGGCGAGGCGCTGAGCGCGATCGCCGTGAGCGCGGCGAACGCCGCTTATGGGCGCATCGAACGCCTCGCGGCGGAGGCCAAGTCCTGCGTTGCGGCATGGTCGCGCAGCGGGGCGGAGGCCGAATTGGCGCTGGCCTTAATGCACCTTAACGAAGCGGCTCAAGTCGCGTTGCGCTTCGAAGACGCCAAAGTGTTGCGCTGCATTAACCGCGCCGTCAGCGTCATCGACGACTCGCGCCGCTCCTGGGACGCCGACGACCGCGCCATCATCGCCGCAATCGAAGAAGCCATGGCCGCGATGGCGCCGCCCCAGGCCGCGCCGCACATTTCAGGTCTTTCTAAGGTTTCATAAGTATAGCCTGTGGGTTCAATCCTGCAGGCGGAAGCCTATGAATGACGGTGCAGACGGCCTTGAAGGCCTCCAGGCGCTGGTTCTCGACCCCCAGCCCTCCTCGCGCATGATCGCGATGGAGATCCTGCGCGCCGGCGGCGTCCGCGACATGGCCTTCGTCGAGACGGGCCTTGAGGCGATGACGGCGCTGAAGCTGCAGCAGTTCGACATCATCGTCATGGATTGGATCGAACGTCCGATGGAGGCGCTCGACTTTCTGCGCACGTTGCGCCGCGACGAAAGCAATCCCAATCGCGCCACGCCGCTCGTGCTGTTGACGAACCGCGCCCGGCAACGCGACGTCGAGGCGGCGCGTGCGGCCGGCGCCGACGCGTTTCTCACAAAGCCGATCTCGATCCGATCGGCGCTGCAGAAAATGCGCGCCGTGCTGACGCGCCCGCAACCCTTCATCGTCACGGCGACCTATGCCGGCCCTTGCCGCCGTCGCCGCGACAGCGCCGATTATACGGGACCGCGACGCCGCCTTGGCGACGCCGCAGACCAGGCTCTGGTCGCCGCCGAAGCGGAATTGCGGCAATTGACGCTGCGCCGCGCGCACGCAGCGGTCCTGCTCGATCGCGCGTCGCGGCTGACGCCTGGCGACGTGCAGGCCGCGCGCCTCGTGCGCGCCGCGGCTGTCGATGTCCAGCAGATCGCCGAACAGATCGGCGATCCGATCCTCGGCGCGGGCGTGCGGCATATGCTGCGCTATCTCGACAGCGTCGGCGCCACCGACGCGCTGGAGCCCGACGTGCTGCGCACGCACGCCGAGGCGCTGCATCAGCTCGCCGAATTGCCGAACGCCAAGGAAGACACGCGCCGCGACGTCGCCGCGAGCCTGCAGCGCATGGTCGACAAGAAACTGCGCCAAGCGCGCGCCTGACGCGGCGCAGCGCTAGCCCAGATCGGGCCGCACGATCGCCTTGCCGATGATCTTGCGCTCCTGCAGCAACGCCAGCGCCGCGCGCGTCTCCGACAGGGGCAGCTCGGCGCCGACATGCGGACGTATGGCGCCTTGCGCGGCGAGCGCATGGATCGCGTCGAGGTTTTCCTTGCCGCGATCGGGAAATTGCCGCCCGTACTCGCCGGCGCGCACGCCGACGACCGAAAACCCCTTGATCAGCGGCATGTTCACCGACACCGAGGGAATGCGCCCGCTGGTGAACCCGATCACCAGCAAGCGGCCGTCGAACGCGATGCAGCGCACGCTTTCGTCGAACACGTCGCCGCCGACGGGATCATAGATCACATCGGCGCCGCGGCCGTCCGTCAGCGCTTTCACCGCGTCGCGAAACCCGGAAGACGGCAGCGCGGCGTGCGCGCCGTAAGACGAGAGAAACTCCCGCTTGTCCGGCGTCGACGCCGTCGCGATCACGCGCGCGCCAAGCGAGAGGCCCAGATCGACCGCGGCGAGCCCGACGCCGCCGGCCGCGCCATGAACCAGAAGCGTCTCGCCTTTCTGCAGCGCGCCGCGGCGCACAAGCGCCACATAAGCCGTCAAATAGGCGGCGGGGAACGCCGCCGCCTGCGCATAAGACAACCCGGCCGGTTTTTTGCGCAATCCGGCCGCGGGCGCGATCGCATAGTCCGCAAACCCGCCGAGACGCGCCCCGCCCACCACCGCGTCGCCCGGCGCCAATCCGGTCACGCCTTCGCCCAAGGCTGCGACGTCGCCGGCGATGTCCATGCCCGGCGAAAACGGCGGTTCGGGCTTGAACTGGTATTTGCCCTGGCACATCAGAACGTCGGGAAAATTCACGCTCGCGGCAATCACCTTCACCAGAACTTCGCCTGGTCCTGGCTTCGGCGTCTCCACCTCTTCGATCCGCGTGCCGGAAAGATCGTCCGTGATCGCGGTGCAGACAAACGCTTTCATGCCTGCGCCGCCTTGATCATTTCGGCGGTTTCGGCCGCGATGCGCCGACACGCAGCGTCGGCGGCGGGAATGGCGCCGGTGAAGGCGGTGAAGCCGTGCGCGAGATGATCGAAGCAATGGGCGCGCACCGTCACGCCGGCTGCGGCGAGCTTGTCGGCGTAGGCGCGGCCCTGATCGTTCAGCGGATCAAAGCCCGCCGTGTACACCAGCGCCGGCGCAAGACCGCCAAGGTCGTCGCTGTAGAGCGGCGAAAGATGCGGATGCTTCGGATCGGCGCCCTCTGGCAAATAATTCGCCATGAACCAGGCCATGGTTTGCGCCGTGAGCGGAAACGCATCGCCGTATGTCGTCATCGACGGCATCTCGTTCGCCACGTCGGTGGCGGGATAAATCAAGAGCTGCACCACGGGCTGGCGGCCGCCCTTGCGCTTCATTTCTTGCGCCACAATGGCGCTGAAATTGCCGCCCATGGAATCGCCGCCGACGGCCGCCTTGCCTGAAGGCGCGCCGAATTGCGCGGCGTGCGCGCTGGCCCACTCGTATGCGGCGATGCAATCCTCCAGGCCCGCGGGCCATTTGTGCTCCGGCGCGAGGCGATAATCGACCGACAGCACCGGGCCCTGCGTCGCATTGGCGAGGATCGAGCAAAACGCGTGACAGGTGTCGAGATCGCCGACGACGCCGCCGCCGAAATGATAGAAAACGAACATCGGCGCCGCGGGATCTTGCCGCGCCGGCGTGTAGAGGCGACCGGGAACGTTGCGCCGCCCGGTGACGATCTGCTGATCGCGCCAAACGACGCCGGGCTCGATCTTGCCGCCGAAGAGATAGGCCAATTGACGCGTTTGCGCGCGTCCGACTTCCGGCGTCAACGCCTTCGGCGGCGGCGCCTTGCGCGCTTGGGCTTCGAGAAACTGGAACCGTGCGTCGAGCGTGCGGCCGCCGGCGGTGCGCGGCGCGCCGCCGGACGCCTTGATCAGCGCCGCAGCGGAGCGATTGAGCGCTGCGCGCGCCATCCACTTCACCAAAGGCTGCATGATCGGCTCTTTCGTGCTGAGGCTTGCCTAGTCCGGCGCCGGCGCGACGCGCGGCAGCGAGGGCAGGCCGCCGAGAATGAGGCTCGCAGCAAAGCGCGCCGCACCCTCGACGTCGGGTGGATTGCGCTGCAGCATCGCAGGCCCAAGTTCGAGCGCGACGCCGATGCAGACGCTGGCGAGATAATCTGCGTCGACCGGCGGCGCGAGGCCCCGCGCGATTGCGTTGACGATGCCGTCGCGCACCTCGCCATAAACGGCGATCATCTCCGGCGTGTCGGCGCGCACATGCGGGCGCCGCGCCGCGAGCGGCAGCGACCCGGCGTGATTTTCCTCGAGCATGAAGCGGAAATAGGCCACATAGGCGCTGCGGAGGTAATCCTCGAACGTGGGCGAAGATTCGCGCGCCGCGCGCAGGATGGGCTTGAAGCGGCGGGCCCCGTCATCGGCCAGGGCCTCGAACACTTCTTCCTTGGATTTGAAATAATTGTAGAACGTTCCCGAAGCGAGTTCGGTGCCGCGAATGATGTCGCGCACGGTGGCGGTTTCATAGCCGAGCTGCGCGAAGACGCGCTTGGCGGCCTCGAGGATGGCTTGACGGTTCGCCGCCTTGGCCCGCTCGCGCTTGCCGGCGCCGTCCTCGAGCTTTTCGGCTGCGTTGGCCGCCGGCATGGTCATTCACCGCCCCTTGCTGCGCCCGGCGACGCATCCCTCACGCCCTTCGTGCCGCGTGGCGGGCGCATCGTCAAACCGCTTCACGCAGCGCGCGACCGGCCAAGGCGGGGCGAGCGCCCCTGGCGCGGACGCGCGCCTCCCCGCGGGCGATTTCCTTCATCAGGTCGCGACAATAATGGCCGAAATCGAGCTGCATGGTGTGCCGGGGGCTGTCGTAATAGTCGCCGAGATAGAGCTTCTCGTCGGCGACGATCTGGCGCTCCATTTCCTCGATGCTCGGCGGCGCATAGGTTCCAGCAAGATAGCGCGCGACGAGTTTTGATTGCTGTTCGGGGAAATTGACCAGCGTCGGCAAGGGCTGCGCCAGCCCCATGAAGAACAGATCGTCCAAGCCGGGCTTGATCATCCGCTTCCACAGCGGGAACCGGTTGTTCTTGGGCTGCAGGGCGGGATCGGTGAAGAACGGAAAGCTGACCTTGTAGCCCGTCGCCCAGACGATGACGTCGATCGCCTCGACGCTGTCGTCCGCGAACCGCACGCGATCGCCTTCAAGCGCCTTCAAGCCGGGCTTCGGCTTGATGTCGCCGCAGCCGACGCGCGTGAGAAATTCGCCGGACACAGACGCGTGCGCTTCAAGCGGTTCGTGATCCGGCTTGGGCAGGCCGTAATTCTCCATTCGCCCGATGGCCTTCTTGATGATCGAGCGGCCGATGGATTTTTGCAGCTTAAGCGGCATCCAGGCCGGCGCGGGATTTTTGTCCGCCGGCTGGCCGTTGAGATATTTCGGCAGCACCCAAACGCCGCGGCGCATCGAGATGAACAGCGATTTCGCGATCGGGCGCTGCGCGAGCTCGGAGGCGATGTCCATCGCCGAATTGCCGGCGCCGACGATCAGCACGTTCTTGCCGCGCATATCGATCGGCGAAAACGGATCGCGATAGCCGTGCGAATGGATCTGCTGGCCGGAAAAGGCGCCGGGATAATCGTTCGGCAGGTAGGGATCCCAATGATGGCCGTTGCACACGATCAGCGCGTCGTAGCGCCGGGTTTCGCCGGTCGAGATGGTGACCGCCCAGCCGCCGCCGTCCAGGCGCGTCGCGCGCACGACTTCAGTGTTGAAGGCGATCGTTTCACGCAGACCGAAATGATCCACATAGTCGCGGAAATAGCCGTGCAGCTGCCGGTGATGGGGAAAGTCGGGGAAATGCGGCGGAATGGGGAAATCCTCGAAGGCCAGCCGCCATTTCGAGGTGTCGATGTGCAGACTTTCGTAGGCGCCCGAACGCCCATTGGGATTGCGATAATACCACATGCCGCCGATGTCGTCGGACATCTCGAAGCAATCGTACGGGATGGAGAAATCCTTCAGGCGCTTGGCTGTCGTGAACCCGGCGCAGCCGGCGCCGACGATGCAGACTTTCGGCAAATCCCGCGCGCCCTCATAGGCCATGTCCGCCATCCCATGTGTCACGAAGGCGCGGACGCTACCCGACCGCGCGCCGGCGTCAATCATGACGCCGCGTCACGAACCGCGTCAACGGCGCTGCGCGACGACCCGCTGCGACACCAGGCGCGCGGTGGCGGCCGACTGGTCCGGCATCGGGGCGCCCGCCCCGTCGCGCACGAGAATGCGCAGCACGCGGTCCGGCAGCATCAGGGCGACCCCGCCGTCGGCCAGCACGCAGGCGCGGCCCAGCACATCGGTGGGCGCGGCGCTGACGGGGCGTTGTCCGGGTGCGCCGCCGAGCGACTGCATCGCCACCGCATCGCCCGGCGCGAGCGAGCGCATGTCGCTGGCGCGGCACAGATCGAGGAAGGTCTCTTCGGCGGTTTGATCATCGATGGGATACTCCACCGTCAGCTCGGCCACGCCTTGCAGGCCGCCTTCGCCGACGGTTTGCGCGCAGCGCACGCGGTTTTCCTCGACGCTGTCGGCGGCCAGCGTGCGAAAGAAGGGTTGTCCGAGAATGCTCGACGCGTCGGTCGGCGTGAGCAAGGTGCACGGCCGGTCGAAATCCATCAGCTCCGGGGTGAACTGGGTCGGTGCCGGCCCTGCGGGGGGACCGGAGGGGCGACCGCCCCCGCCGCCGCAGCTGACGAGCAGAGCGGCTGCGCCCGCAGCCGCCATCCCGATCCAAAGCGCGCGCACGGAAAGCTCTCCAGCAGGTTCGCCCTGCATGACGAATTCACCCCGGTTCTAGAGCGGCGCCGCCCAAGGGGAAACCGGATGTGGCGACGCGGGCCGCCGGTTTCTAGTATGCAAATCGCGCGCCGATGGTGACCGTGGTTAAGGCCGGCGCATCGCGGCGATGGCCAGGCTCGATGTGGTGCGTCGCCTGCGCCGATGCGGCCATGCGGTCTGACCAATACAGCGCATAGCCCGCGCTGATGCGGCGCTCCCGGCCGCTCGGCGCGGCGCCGATGAAGCGGTCCTCGAACGTCAAGCGCGCGCGGCCCCAATCGTCAGCCGTCGGCAAGGCTGCGACGAGCGCGCCCGACTCGATGCGCAAGGGCTGATCCGCACGCAAACTCCACACGCCATAGGCCTCAGTGCTCGCCGAGGTCGGCGCCGGCCCGCCGCGCTCGATCCACAAGCCGCCGGCGCTTGTACGCAGAGCGCCGGCCGTGCGCAGCCACGCGGCGCTGCCCGTCTCGCTCCA
>CAZMRN010000032.1:0-11759 GCA_964568575.1 uncultured Caulobacteraceae bacterium | reverse complement strand
TGGGTCGCTCCTCCTGCGCCACTCAAGCAGGCTCGCGCGCGGAACGAAAGAGCGCTAAGAGCCCGCGCCATGACGCAGCTGCCCTTCGCCACCCTCGACGTGTTCACAGACCAGCGCTTCGCCGGCAATCCGCTCGCGGTGGTGTGGGACGCAGACGACTTGAGCGACGCGCAGATGCAGGCCATCGCCCGCGAATTCAATCTATCGGAAACCGTGTTCGTGCGCCGGGCCGAGCATTCCGCCCACACCGCCGCCGTGCGCATCTTCACCCCGGCGCGGGAATTGCCGTTCGCCGGCCATCCCACGATCGGCTGCGCGATCTTTTTGGCGGAGCGCACATATGGCCGCGACGCCGGGCTCGACACGATCATCACGCTGAAGGAGCGCGTGGGCCTCGTGCGCTGCGCGGTGCAGCTGAAGGCCGACGCCGCGACCTTCGCGCAATTCGACGCGCCGAAACTGGCCGCCCCTTGCGGACGTGCGGCGAGCGATGCGGCCTATGCGCGGGCGCTGTCGCTGGAGGAAGCGGATATCGGCTTCGGTCGCCATGAGCCGGCCTTGTTCGACGCCGGCGTGCCTTATGCTTTCGTGCCGGTGAAAACGCTCGATGCGCTGGCGCGGGCCCGGCCGACGCAGGACTGCACCGACGCCGCGCTCGGGATCGGCGCGGTCTTCGTCTATGCCCGCCTGCCGGAAGAGCATCCGCACGCCTTTCGCGCGCGCATGTTCGCGCCGGAATTCGGGATCGTCGAAGATCCGGCGACGGGTTCTGCGGCGGCTGCGTTCGCGGGCGTCTGCGCGCGCTTTGAATCGCTGGCCGACGGCTGGCACACGCTGCCGATCGAACAAGGCTTCGAGATGGGCCGGCCGTCGCTGATCGGCCTCGAGATCGAACTCGCCGGCGGCCTGCTCCATGGCGCGCGCATCGGCGGCAAGGCGGTACTGGTGAGCGAAGGGCGGATCGCAGTGTAGGCGCAAATATAATTGTTATTTTCAGAAAGTTATATCGTCTCGCATTGTCTGCTCGGCCCTCGCGAAGGCGAGGGCCCATCGCCGCGCGAAAACGTCATTGAACAGCGATAGGCCCTCGCCTTCGCGAGGGCCGAGCGGGCGCGACGTGCAATACTCTATCGCACCAGTCGCGCCGCCTTCGCCAAGGCCGCCTCCGCTTCCGCCATGATGCGGCGCACGATCTCGCCGGCGGGCATCACGTCGCGCACGCCGCCGGCGCTCTGGCCCATCGCGAAGCAGGATTTGGATTCGTCGAGCCCTTCCAATTGTCCGCCGATGCCGCCCATGGCGTTGTTCTGCACCGAAATCATCGCCTGCATCGGAAACGGCTGGATGTCCTGCGGGCGGCTTTCCCAATCCGCGACATAGTCATTCTTCTTCACACGCATCGGCTTGCCGGAATAGCAGCGCGTGCGCACCGTATCCTCATCCGTCGCCGTCACGATGGCGTCGCGATACATTTGCGCGGCGTGCGCTTCCGTCGAAGCAATGAAGCGCGTGCCCATCCACACGCCGCACGCGCCGAGCGCCAACGCCGCGGCGAGGCCACGCCCGTCATACAAACCGCCCGCCGCGACAACCGGGATTTTCACCGCCTCGACCACCTGCGCCACGAGCGGCATCGTGCCGACGAGGCCGGTATGGCCGCCGCCCTCGCCGCCCTGCGCGATCACGGCGTCGCAGCCGGCCTGTTCGGCCTTCACCGCATGCTTCACCGCGCCGCAAACGACCATCACCTTGAGGCCGGCCTTCTTCAGCCGCTCCATGATCGGCATCGGCACGCCAAGCCCTGCAACGAAACTCGAAGCGCCCTCCTCGATAATGACCTCGACCGCCTTGGTGAGCTGATCGGGCGTGGCCGCAAGGAGATCGACGCCGAAGGGCTTGTCGGTGAGCGCGCGGACCTGGCGCATATTGGTTCGGATTTCATCGACGCTGCGGCCCGCCATGCCCAACACGCCATACCCGCCCGCGTTCGACACCGCCGCCGCCAATTCCCCATACGAAACCCCGCCCATGCCGGCGAGCATGATCGGATGCTCGACCTTGAGCAGGTCGCAGAGCGGGGTGTGCAGGGCCATGGCGCGTCTCCTCTTTGGCGACCAGAAAGGCCGCGTGACGCTGCGGGCGTCAAGCCGCTTGCGCCGGAGCCGCGCTTGAGGCCACAAGGCGCGCGCAAAACGCGAGGATAGCCATGCTGCAGTACGGAATGATCGGACCGGTTTTGGCGCTGATCGGCTGGACGTTCGTCATGTGGATCTGGATGTACGCCACCCGCATCCCGGCGATGGCGAAGCTGAAGATCGACCCTCAGGAAGCCGCCCGCACCGGCGTCGCCCCGAAGCTTCCCCCGACCGTCACGCGCGTGGCGGACAATTACAACCACCTGCACGAGCAGCCGACGATCTTCTACGCGCTGGCGCTCGCGGCGCATGTGTCGGTGGTGGATTCCTTCAATGTACAGCTCGCATGGGCCTATGTCGCCCTGCGCGTGATCCATTCGCTGATCCAGGCGACGGCCAACATCATCATGCTGCGCTTCGCGGTGTTCACGCTGGGCACGCTGACGCTGGCGGCGATCTTCGTGCGCACGGTGCAGATGCTTCTGGGCGCTGAGAGCGCTTAGCAGGCTGTTGAAATATCCTCGAACGCCCCCTTCGACCGGCTTCGCCGGCCACTTCCCCCGCACGCGGGGGAAGAAAGAACGCGTTTGCTCCCCCGCTTGCGGGGGAGCTGGCCGCGAAGCGGACTGAGGGGGCGCTGAATTCGTGTTTCAGCGGCGCCAAAGACTATTTCACCGCATGCGCCTTGGCGACGATCCAATCCATCGCCGCAAACGCCACGCCAGAGACGACGAACGTGATGTGAATCACCGTGTACCAGGTCAGGCTCTGAACGCTGTATTGTTCGACATTCATGAAAATTTTCAGGAGATGTATGCCCGAGATCGCCACAATCGAGGCGATCAGCTTGATCTTCAGGCCTGAGAAATCCAGCGTGCCCATCCATTCCGGCCGGTCGCGGTCGGCGCTGGCGGCGTCGATCTTCGAGACGAAATTCTCGTAACCCGAAAAGAGAATGATCAGCACCAGATTGCCGGCGAGCGAGAGATCGACAAGCGTCAGCACCAGGAGGATGACGTCGTTCTCCTCCATCGTGAGCACGCCTGGCGCCTGCAGATAAAGCTCCCGAAAGAACGTCACGATCAGGATCGCCAGCGCCGCGATCAGGCCGAGATAGACCGGCGCCATCAGCCAGCGGCTGGCGAAGATGAGGCTTTCGAAGGCGTGCTCGATCGCGCCCGTCGTCTTGCGGTCGGACGCTGCACTCCGTTGTTCCTGCGCCACCTGCGCCCCTCCTCGTCAAACGGGCGCTCGCTTAAGCCGGCGCGACCGCGCGCGCAAGCTCACTCGCCCGGCGCGTCGGTCACATGCCCGTCAGCGTCCATCCGCGCAATCCACGCCCGCACGAGCGCGACGCCTTCCGCGTCGCGGGTCTGGCGACCGAGCTCCGGCATCATCACGCCGGGATCGAGGCTTTCCATCCTGTGCACGAGGATCGAGGAGTCGGGCGCGCCGGGCGCGATGGCGAATTCGAGCCCAGCCGACGCCCGCCCCGCCGCGACCGGCCGCTTGCGCACGCCCCAGCTTGCGGGCGCCGCATTGCTTGCGCGCAGATCGAGACCGGACGTGCGCGCAGGTCCCTGCGGATTATGGCAATGAGCGCAATTGATATCGAGATATGTGCGCGCCCGCTCCGCCAAAGAGCCGGTCACGGGATTAAACGCGTCGGGCGCGCGCGGCGCATTCTCCGGCGCACGGTCGATGAGGCCAAGGCGCGCCCAGCGGCGGAGCTGGTTTTCGACGCCGTCGCGATAGGCGAAGTCGCCATTGAGATTGCGCGCGCTCGGCCCGATCGGCGCGATCGCGTCGTCGCGATCATGGCAGCCGCGGCACTGGTTCTGATTGGGCGCCGCCCAGTCGATGTGCGCCGGCGCGCCGGCGGCGTCGATGAAATCGACCGGGATCGGCGCGGACACCGGCGCATAGCGCGCTTCGGTCTGCGCCGCATTCCACACATAAGGCCGCGCGACCCAGCCCTCGGCCTGGCGGATCAGCAGCCGCGTTTCGAGATAGCGCACGTCGTCGCCCGGCGTGCGCATATCGGCGGCGAAGGCGAAGGTCTTCACCAGCACCGTGCCGACCGGGAAATCGAACACGCCATCGTCGCGATAGCGCGCCTGCGCGCCAGGCGGGATGAAGACATGGCGGATCTTCAAGGCGCCGTCGGAATACAGCGCGGTGTTCAGCGCGTAGGGCGTGACGCCTTCATTGGCCACGCGCGCGCCGGCGTCGAGGAACAAGCGATACGCCGACAGCGTCGGCGCCGGGCGCGCGGCGAGCAAGACTTCGATCGCAACGCCCGGCGCGCGCACGCTTGCGCCGGCGATCGAAAACGCGCCGAACAGCAGCACGCAGACAAAAGCGGCGACACGCATCGCCTCAATCCTGCGGCAGACGCACGCGCTCAGGCTCGGGCATCGCCACCGCCGGGGGCGGCGTCGGATCGGGCGCAGCTTCGGTGAGATCGGCCCCGGCGACCGGCACGCCGAGCGACAGGAAGGTCGGCAGATCGCGCTCGCCCTTGCGGTTGCCGATCAGCGCGATGCGCACCGGCTCCGACCGCGGCGTCCCAGCGGCGACATAATTCGTCGCGCCATCCCACAAGATGTCGGGCAGCGGCACGCCGGCGTCGGCCAAACCGGCGAGATCGCCTGCGGGCGCAAAGCCGGAGCGGCCGAAGCGGTTGTTGCGGATGGTCACGTCGCGCGGCAGCGGATTGTAATTGGGGTCGTCGATCTGGGCGCGATAGGCCACGATCAGCACATTGGCGGTGCCGTTGTCGCCGATCTCATTTTCGAAGACGTGCACGTCGCGATTGGCCATCACCATCACGCCGGTGCCCGTGGGCACGCCGGCGACGATATTGCCCGGCGGCGCGAAGTTCGGCGTGTCGTTTTGAACGATGCGGTTCTCGAACAGGCGAATAGCGTGGCCGCCCTGTTGCGGCAGGCCTGGCAGATCGAACACCAGGATGCCGCCGGTGTTGCGCGTCGCGACATTGCGGTAGACGTCGGCGTTGAAGCTGTTCTCGATCTCGATGCCCGCAACATTGTATTCCGCCAGCGAGTTGCGGACGATGATGTTGCGCGACTGGCCGACATAGATGCCGGCGTCGGAGGCGCCGCGCACCACCGCGCCGTCGATCAGCACATCCGCGCAATTCACCGGATAAAGGCCATAGGCGCCGTTTTCGGGGCTCGGGCCGCCGGTCCATTCCACGCGCAGATCGCGCAGCGTGATGCGGGCGCAGCCTTGCGCCTTGATGGCGTCGCCTTTGGCGTTCTCCACCGCGAAGTCGCGGAAGGTCACGTCGTCGGAGGTGATCAGGATGCCCTCGGCGCCCTGGCGTTGGCCGGTGAAGGACAGGATCGTGCGATCCGCCCCCTCGCCGCGCAGCGTCACGCGATCGACGTCGAGCGACAGCCCCGCCCACAATTCATAGCGCCCCTCTGTCAACCGGATGGTGTCGCCCGGCTCGGCCTGGATGAAGGCGCCTTGCAGCAATTCCTGCGCATCCGGGCCCGGCCGCACGCGCCAGGTGCGGGCGTCAGCGGCCGTCGCCGTCAGCGCGAGAGCGGCCAGGGCTGAAATCAAGAGCTTCATGCACATCTCCTCACCCTTTTGGGCGATCGATCAAAACACCGCATAGCCGCCGTCGATGACGAAGGTGTCGCCGGAATGATAGCGGCTGGCGTCGGAGGCGAGATACACCGCCACGCCGCCGAAATCCGCGGGCTCGCCCCAGCGCCGCATCGGCACGCGCGGGATCACTTTCTCGGCGAACGCGGAGGACGATTGCGCGCCGGCCGTCATGTCGGTGGCGATCCAGCCCGGCAGGATGGCGTTGGCGCGCACGCCGAAGCGCGCATGCTCCACAGCGATCGAGCGGATCATCGAGATCACGGCGCCCTTGGTCGCCGCATAGGCCTCGTTGCGCGCCGCGCCCTCGATCGCCGCCAGCGAAGCGACGCCGACCAGCGAGCCGCCGCCGTCGCCCTTCGCGGCGCGCGCGGTGATATGCTTGCATGCTTCGCGAAACGTGAAAAAGACGCCGTCGAGATTGACCGACAGCACGCGGCGATAGACGTCGGTTGGAAACTCCGAAAACGGCATGCCGCCTCCGCCAATGCCGGAATTGGCGAAGACGGAATCGACGCGGCCGAAATCCTCGACCGTCTGCGTCATCGCGGCGGCGACGGCGTGTTCGTCGGCGACATCGACCCGGTAGCCTTTGGCGCGCACGCCATGCGCGCGCAGCTTCTGTTCGGCCTGTTCGTTGGCGGCCTGGTCGCGGCCCCATACCGCAACGTCCGCGCCCGCCTGCGCCAGCGCCTCGGCCATGCCCCACCCGATGCCGCGATTGCCGCCCGTGACGAGCGCGACTTTTCCCGACAGGTTGAACGGCGCGTAAGGCATAGTCTGGCTCCCCAGGGTCGCCGCGTGCGGCGTTTATGGTTTGGTCGTCAGGCCATGTTAAGGGCCCGCATGGACGCCGCAAAGCCCATCGCCACGGAAACCCTCCCCGGCCTACGCCGGGACTGGCGCGCCGAGGCCTTCGCGGCGGCCGTGTTTGGGCTTGTGCCGGTGATCGGCGTCACCGTGTGGGGCTGGAGCCCGTTTGCGCTGCTCGTGCTGTTCTGGTTCGAAAACCTGGTGCTCGGCGTGCGCCAGGCGGCGGCGATGATGGTGACGGCGATCGCCAAGCACGGCCTTCTGGGCCTCATCGGCGGCGGCGCCTTGACCGCGTTTTTCCTGGTTCACTACGGCATCTTCACCTTCGTGCACGGCGTCTTCGTGTTCAATCTATTCGGGGCCGGCGACGCTTCCGTCGACGCGATGCGCGGCGCAAGCGGCTTTGCGCCGGAAGGCCTGGCTGAGGCGATCTTTGCATTCAACGACAATCTTTTGATCGGCGCCGCGGCGATCGTCGGCTGGCAAATCGCACAGCTGCTCTGGTTTTTCGCGCGCGGCGAGCACAGGCGCGCCAGCGTGCACGCGCTGATGGGCGAGCCTTATCCGCGGCTCATCATGCTGCATCTGACCATCATTTTCGGCGGCATGCTGATGATGGCGCTGGGTTGGCCGCCGGCGGGTGTCATTCTGCTGGCGGTGCTGAAGATCGCCGGCGACGTCGCGCTGATCCGCAGCGCCGCGAAACGCAAAGCGCGCTAAACCAACCCGCGCGCCGCGTCGATCACGCGCACGGTTTCATCCCACAAGCCGAGCGCTGCGACGTCCGCGCGCGCGAAGAAGCGCGCCTCGGCCGCATCGTCGCCGCCGACCGGCTCGCCTGAAATCCAGCGCGCTGCGAAATCGACGAGCACGTAATGGCCCCAGACCTCGCCCGTCTCGCGGCGCGTGAACACGCCGTCGACGACATCGATGAGCGCGGTGATCTCGGCTGCGACGCCGGTCTCTTCCTGCAATTCGCGCAGCGCCGCGGCGCGCACGCCCTCGCCCCATTCCACCCGGCCGCCCGGCAAGGACCATTCGCCCAGGCGCGGCGGCGTGCCGCGACGAATGAGCAGCACGTCGTCGCCGCGCAGACACACGACGCCGACCGCCGCAACCGGCGTGCGCGTCATGCTTCAGCGCTCCGGCAAGGGAATGAATTCGTCATCCCCGGGCACGCGCGGAAACTTGCCCTCCGCCCAGTCCCGTTTGGCCGCTTCGAGGCGCGCCTTGTCGCTGGAGACGAAATTCCACCACAGCGTGCGCGGCCCATCGAGCGCTGCGCCGCCGAGCATGACGAATCGCGCATCGCTAAGCGCCGTCACCCCTGAGGCCTCCGGCGACAAGATGGCGAGCATGCCCGCATCGACGGGCTCGCCATCGACGGCGATGCGTCCCTCCAGAACATAAACCGCGCGCTCGTCCCAGCCGCCGGGGGCCGCGATCTCGGCCCCGTCGGAAAGCTTCACATCGACGTAAAACATCGGACTCAAGGTTTCGACCGGCGATGCGCGCCCGAACGCCTCGCCCAGAATGACGCGCACCGATGCGCCGTTCTCTTCCCAGGACGGCAGGCTTGCTGCGGGATGATGCGCGAAACTGGGCGCGATCTCCTCGTGCGCCTTCGGCAGCGCGACCCAGAGCTGCAACCCGTAAAGCCGCCCGCCGCTGGCGCGCACCGCGTCGCCTGTGCGTTCCGAATGCGTGACGCCGCGGCCCGCCACCATCCAATTCACGTCGCCCGGGCGGATCGGCTGCACATAGCCCAGCGAATCCCGGTGCACGATCTCGCCGTCGAACAGATAGGTGACCGTAGCCAGGCCGATATGAGGATGCGGGCGCACATCGATGCCCTGCCCCGGCGCGAAATCCGCCGGCCCCATCTGGTCGAGAAAGATGAAGGAAGAGACCGCGCGCTTTTCGATCGCCGGCAGCGCGCGACGCACCATGAAGCCCTCGCCGAGATCGCGCGGCTTGGGCGTGATGAGATGGGCGATGGCGGCCATGGACGAACCTCGAGCAAGAACGATCAAGCGCGCCCTCAATAGCCGGTCCATGCTGCCTTCGCTATCGTGAGGCTGCATGAACCCGGTCGACAAGGCGCTCTGGTATATCGAGGCGAATTTCGCAAGCGCGCTGGCGCTGGAGGACGTCGCCGCCGCCGCGGGCGTTTCGCGCTTTCACCTCGCGCGCGCCTTCGCGTCGGTGATGGACCGTTCGGTGATGGCGCATGTGCGCGCGCGGCGCTTGAGCGAAGCCGCCAAGGCGCTTGCGGCCGGCGCGCCGGACATCCTCGGCGTGGCGCTCGACGCCGGCTACGGCTCTCACGAAGCGTTCACCCGCGCCTTCCGCGATCTGTTCGGGACGACGCCCGAAAGCGTGCGCGCGCGCGGCGATGTCGATGACTTAGCCCTTGTGGAGGCCGTGCGCATGTCCCAACCGCCCCTTGCAGCCCCTGCGCCGATGCGCATCGATCACGCGCCTGTGATGCTCGTCGCGGGCTTCGCGCAGCACTTCACGCGCGAAACCACGGCCGCCATTCCCAATCTGTGGCAGAAGCTCGCGCCGCATCTTGGCCATGTGCCCGGCCAGCGCGGCGGTTCGTCTTTCGGGGTGTGCTACAACACCGACGACGACGCCAATATGGATTATCTGGCCGGCGTCGAGGTCGGCGATTTTTCCGCGTTGCCGGAAACGTTCGCCCGCATCCGCATTCCCGCGATGCGCTACGCCGTATTCACGCATGACGACCATGTCGCCGCCATCCAGCGCACCTGGGCGCATGTGTGGAGCGTCGCCATGCCCGCCTCCGGCCACGCCATCGCCGACGCCCCGTTCTTCGAACGCTACGGCCCCGGCTTCAATCCGATGACCGGCCGCGGCGACATCGAAATCTGGGTTCCGATCGCGATGTGAATCCCACGCGATCACGAAAGTTTCAGAGCCCGACACATTGATCCCCCAGTTGGATCGGCTACCTCCACGCCCGTCCGGTTCGGGGGAGAACACGCAGCATGTGCGACAATGTATCCAGGCGCTCGATTTTGACCGCGGCGGGGATTGCGCCGATCGGTCTCGCCGTCGCGGCCGGGGAAGCTCATGCGCAATCGCGCCGACGCGTGGAAACGATCGCGCCGGCGCCGACCGCGAACGGCCGCACGCTGTTGAATGCGGATCAGGCGCTTGATCTGCTGCGCCAAGGCAACGAAACCTTCGTGCGAGGCGGTCAGCGCCAACCCGACATGAGCGCAGCGCGACGGCTTGAACTGGCCCGCGGCCAGGCCCCGTTCTGCGCCTATGTGAGCTGTTCCGACAGCCGCGTGCCGCCGGAATTGCTGTTCGGCCGCGGGCTCGGCGAATTGTTCATCATCCGCAACGCCGGCAACACGGTCGACACCGTGGCGATGGGGTCCATCGAATACGCTGTCGCCGTGCTCGGCGTGCCGCTTGTCGTGGTCATGGGCCACGAGGCGTGCGGCGCGGTGAAGGCTGCGATGGATGTCGTCAACGCCAACGCCCGCTTCCCAGGCTCGATCGACGATATGATCGAACCGATCATTCCCGCCGTGCTGGAAGCGCGCGGCCAATCCGGCGACGCGACGGAGAACGCCATCCGTCAGAACGTGCGGCGCGTCGTGCGCCGGCTGCGCGAAGAAACCGATCCCATTCTTCTGCAGCCGCAGCGCGAGGGGCGCGTGAAGGTGGTCGGGGCTTATTATCGTCTCGACACCGGCGTCGTCGATTTCTTCGACGTCGCTTGAAGCGCCGCGCCCTTACGCCCGCGTTGCTCGGCGTCGCGCTCGCGGCGGCGGCGCCTGAACACGCAAATGCTGAAGACGTGCAGGCCTGGAGCGCGATCGTCGCCAGCGGGCCGATCGTGGAGGGTGGGCGCGCGCTCGTCATGATCGAGGCGCAAGCGCGCTTTCGCGACGACGCCAGCGCGCTGGCGTCGCTGTCGCCGCGCGCGGCGCTCGGCTGGCGTGTGAACGACGACGTCAATGTGTGGGTGGGCGCAGCGCGCATCACGTCGAGCAATGGCGGCGTCGTCGCCGATGAACGCCGCACGTTCCTGCAGGCGAGCGTCGCATTGGGCGAGGCGTTCGGCGGAGCGCTCGCGAGCCGCACGCGCCTGGAGCGGCGCACGCGCGCGTCGCGAAGCGACGATGCGGGCTGGCGTCTGCGCCAGCAAGTCCGCTGGACGCGCCCCGTCGGCGAGAACGGATTCGCCTGGGTCGCGTCGAACGAAATCTTTTTCGGCTTGAACAACGCCGATTGGGGGCAACGCGAAGGGCTCGACCAGAACCGCGCCTTCATCGGCGCATCCTGGCGCGTGGGCCCGGATGCGCGCTTCGAGGCGGGTTATCTGCGCCAGCACATCGAACGCCCGATCGGCGAAGATCCGAGCAATTCGGTCGTCGTCGCGACGCTCGCCATCGCGCTGTGAGCTGACGCGAAAAAGGCCCGGCACGACGCCGGGCCTTCGCCGCATGCCGTGGTGAGAGGCGTAGGTTACGGCGTGCGGGTGACTTCATAGGTTCCGGTTTGCTGCGCCGTATCGCCATTGCGGCGCGCGACATTGCGCGTCACGGTTCCAGTGCCGTCGCCATTGCCGTCGCGCACCGTATCGACCGAGCGTGTGGTTCCATCGGCGAAGGTGACGTCGCGAGTGCGCGTCGCATCGGCGCCGTCGCGCGTGCGCGACTGCGTCCAGGTCGTGGTTTCGCCCTGACGGTTGGTCACTGCGCCGCTGGTGGTGCAATTGCCGGCGCTTGCGCACGTTGCGGACGACGACCGCGTGACGGACGACCCGTCCTCGAAGGTCGCGCTCGAATTGACGGTTCGGACGCCGTCCTGACGCGTCACGTCGCGCTGATAATCCACCTGGCCGTGATTTTGCGTCTGGATGTCGCCGGTGACGGTGCGGCCGTTTTCGGTGCGCGCGGCGGTGAAATCACCCGTCTGGGTGCGCGTCTCGCCGTTGCGGCCGGTGACGGTGCGCTGCGCGCTCCAAGCGCCGGGCGCGGTGCGCTGGGCGTCGGCGTCGACCGTGCGGGTCGAGCCGTCGCCGAACGTGCGCGTGCGGTCATGGCTGGCGGTCCCTTCGGCGCGATTGCGCGTGCGCACATCCTCGACGCGGGTGGTGCGGCCATTGGGGCCCGTGACCTCGGCGTT
>CAZMRN010000031.1:0-11776 GCA_964568575.1 uncultured Caulobacteraceae bacterium | reverse complement strand
TCGCCGCTGGTGCGCACGATGACGTCCGGATCGGGCAGACCGTGCGTATCGAGATAGGATTGGAAACGCGCGGGCGTCACCTCTTCCGGCGCCAGCCGTCCATCCTTCACGTCCTGCGCAAGTTTTTGCGCCGCGCGCGCGATCTCGTTGTGTCCGCCATAATTGAACGCGATGGTGAGATGGAGCTTGTCGTTGTCATGCGTCCGCCGTTCGGCGCGCTCGATGATCTCCAAAAGATCCGCCGAAAGCCCCGCGCGTTCCCCGATGATGCGCACGCGCACGCCTTCTTTCGCGAGGCGGTCGAGATCGCGCCCGACATAGATGCGCAGCAGATCGAGCAGCGCGCTCACTTCATCCGGCGGGCGCGTCCAGTTTTCCGTGGAGAAGCCGAACACGGTGAGATAGCGCACGCCCAGATCGCCGGCGGCCTCGACGGTGCGCTTGAGCGCCTCCACGCCCTCGCGATGGCCGAACGTGCGCGGCCTGTTGCGTTGTTTCGCCCAGCGTCCATTGCCGTCCATGATGATGGCGATGTGCTGCGGCGGGGAGGCGAGCGATGCGTCCATGGCGGCATGGCGGCGCGAAGAGTGACTCTAGGCAGTAGGCAGTGGTGAATAGTCAGTAGGAACTTTGGCGCAGCGACGGCGCACAACTGACTACTCACTACTGCCGACTGCCTACTGCCTCGTCCCTACACCTGCATGATCTCCTCTTCCTTGAGCTTCACCGCCTCATCGACCTTCTTCACCCATTGGTCGGTGGCCTGCTGCACCTGCTCGGACAGCTTCTTGTGCTCGTCCTGGCTGATGTGGTGATCCTTTTCGAGTTTCTTCAAATGATCCATCGCGTCGCGCCGGACATTGCGGATCGCCACGCGCGCGCCCTCGGCGTATTTGCCGGCGAGCTTGGCGAGCTCCTGGCGCCGCTCGCCCGACAAGGGCGGGATCGGGATGCGCAGCGTGGTGCCCTCCACCACCGGATTGAGCCCGATGCCGGCTGAGCGGATCGCCTTGTCCACGGCGCCGACATTGGACTTGTCCCAGACCTGCACGGTGAGCATGCGCGGCTCCGGCGCCGACACCGCGGCGACCTGGTTGAGCGGCGTCGAGGCGCCATAGGCCTCCACCATGATCGGATCGAGCAGGTGCGCCGAGGCCCGGCCGGTGCGCAGGCCGGAGAATTCGGTTTTCAGCGCCGCCAAGGCGCCGTCCATGCGCTTCTTGTAGTCGTCGAGCGCGAACGTCTGCGGTTGAGCCATGTCTTGCCCTTCACATTCCGCGCGCAGTCCGCGCGCGCCAATCCAGCGCGGCGGCCCCCGCGCCTCACCCGGGGCTCGGTCAGTCCTGGATCAGCGTGCGCACGCCGCCGCCGGCCAGAACTTCGCCCAAGCCGCCCTTCTTGTGAATGGAGAACACCACGATCGGTATGCCGTTCTCCCGCATCAGAGACACCGCCGAGGCGTCCATCACAGCCAAGTCGCGCGCCAGCACCTCGTGATAGGTGAGCCGGTCATAGCGGGTGGCGTTCGGGTCCTTCTTGGGATCGGCGGTGTAGACTCCATCGACCTGGGTGCCCTTGAACAGCGCGTCGCAGCCCATCTCGGCCGCGCGCAGAGCGGCGGCGGTGTCGGTGGTGAAGAACGGATTGCCGGTGCCCGCGGCGAACAGGACGATTCGGCCCTTCTCCATGTGGCGCATGGCGCGGCGGCGGATATAGGGCTCGCACACGGTCACCATCGGGATGGCGGAGAGCACGCGCGTCTCTGCGCCATGCGCCTCGATCGCGCTCGACATGGCGAGCGCGTTCATCACCGTGGCCAACATGCCCATATAATCGGCCGACGCGCGCTCCATGCCGGTGGCCGCGCCCTGGAGGCCGCGGAAGATGTTGTCGCCGCCGATGACGAGGCAGAGCTCGACGCCCGCGCGCGAGGCGGCGGCCACCTCCTCGGCGATGCGGCCGCAGACGTTCATGTCGATGCCATAGCCGGCCTCGCCCATCAGCGCCTCGCCGGAGATTTTCAACAGGACGCGGCGAAACGGTCCCGCCGGCGCGGCGGGAGGGGCGGAGGGCTGGCTCATGGGTCGGGCTCGCGCACGGCTAAGGGTCGTTGCGCGGCACTCCTACGCGCTCATGACGATTTGGCAAAGGGCGCCTCAGCCTTTCACGCGCGCGGCGACCTGCTTGCGGAACGCATCGCCATAGGGCGGGCGCATCATCGACAGGAGATCCGCCTTGATCTGGGTGTAGACAGCCTTCTTGTGCGAAAACTCAAGAAAGCCGTCCCTGCCGTGATACGAGCCCATGCCGGCGGGACCGACGCCGCCGAACGGCAAATCCTCCACCGACACGTGGAAGATCACATCGTTCACGGTCACGCCGCCTGACGTGGTCGTCTCCAGCACGCGCTCGGTCTCGGCGGCGTCTTCGGAAAACACGTAAAGCCCCAGCGGGCGCGGATTGGCGTTTACGTAGGCCACCGCTTCCGACACGTCGGCGTAGGTTTTGATCGGCATCACGGGCCCGAAGATTTCTTCCTGCATCACCTTCATGTCGTCGGTGGGATCGAGGATCAGCGTCGGCGGAATGCGGCGGTGTTCCTGCTGGGTGAAATCCTCGTTGTTCGGGTTGATCTCCAACACCTGCGCGCCCTTGGCGCGCGCGTCCTCGACCAGGCCTTTAATGCGGTCATAATGGCGCTGGTTGATGATTGCGGTGTAGTCCGGATTGTCCTTGATGGTGGGGTACATCTTCGCGACGATGTCGGACGCGGCCTGCACGAAGGCGTCGCGGCTTTCGCGCGGCACGAACGTGTAGTCCGGCGCAAGGCAAATCTGGCCGGCGTTCATGGTCTTGCCCGTCATCACGCGCGCGGCGGCCTTCTTGATGTCGGCGCTGCGCGACACGATCACCGGGCTTTTGCCGCCGAGCTCCAACGTCAACGGCACGAGATTGTCCGCCGCCGCGCGCATCACGTGATAGGCGATCGAGGTGCCGCCGGTGAAAATCAGATGGTCGAACGCCAGACCCGCGAACGCGGCGCCCACCTCCGGGCCGCCCACGATCACGCCGATCTCTTCCTCGTCGAACACCAGGTCGAACAGGCGAGCCATCAGCGCAGACGTTTCCGGCGTGTATTCGCTGGGCTTGATCATGGCGCGGTTGCCGGCCGCGAGAATGCCGGCCAGCGGGCCGAAGGTGAGTTGGACCGGGAAATTCCAAGGGCTGATCACGCCGACCACGCCCTTGGGCTGAAACCGCACCTCGGCCTTGGCCCCGAACAGGTTCAGCGGCGCCTCCACCTTGCGCTTCTCGCTGCGCATCCATTTGTCGAGATTGTCGCGCGCGTGCTTGAGCGGGCCGATCGCGCCGGCGACGTCAGTCAGCATGCTCATCTCTTTGGAGCGGTTGCCGAAATCGGCGTTCAGCGCGTCCACGATCTCGGTCGCGTGGGTCTGCAGAATGGAGATGCAGCGGTTGAGCCGGTCCTTGCGCTTGGCGGCGCTGGGCGCCCCCTCGCGCAGATGCGCGGCCTTCTGCGCCGCCAGCAGCGCATGCATGCGCGCTTTGGTTTCGTCCGCCTTGGGATCCGCCATCAGGATGCTCATCGTGGTCTCCGCCCGTGCCTGCAGCATCTAGCAGCGCCGCGCCCCGGCGGCCAATCGTGACGGAACGTCACTTCGCTAGAAAGGGCGCGCACGCGCCCCGCGTGTAGGCCGGGAAGGTTCGCGCAACACGTTGGAAAGGCTCCGTTTACCACTCGTCCATGTTTGCGGCGCTAAGAATGCGCCGCAGTGAGTGACATAATCGCGAGTATGCCCGTGAACGCGCTTGAAACGCCTCTTTCCGGCCTCACCGGCATTGCGTTGGCGCATGAGGCGATAGAGCTCATCGCCGCCCACGATCTTGCTGCAACTCCTGAAAATTACGAAGTTTGGCTGAACTATCGGCTGAGCCGTAACTCCAATTTGAGCGAAGCGATCGACGCGCGCCTGTCGGCCGGCCAACCGATCACGCCGGAATTCGCCAGCCAGCTGCACGAGCGATTCTTCTCGAACGCGCGGCTCTCGGCCCACATGGTCGCTGCGAGCGAAAAGATCGCGCGGGATCTGCATGTCGTCGTCGACGCGCTGCAAAGCAGCCGCGAACAGACCGACGCCTATGGCCGGACTTTGGAATCCGCCGCCGAACGGCTCAACGGCGGCATCGATCCCGCCCGCCTGCAGGACGTGATCGCCGCCCTCTCCGCCGCCACGGTCGACATGGCGGCGCACAATCGCGGCCTCACCGATCAATTGCAGAAGGCGTCGCGCGAGGTCGAGGGCTTGCGCGCCAGCCTCGCGACCGTGCGGGCGGAATCGCTCACCGACGGCCTCACCGGATTGGCCAACCGCCGCATGTTCGACGACGCGCTGCGCATGCGCATCGGCGAAGCGCGCGCCCAGCGCACCGAGCTGTGCCTGATGCTGTGCGACGTCGACCACTTCAAGCGCTTCAACGACACCTGGGGCCATCAGACAGGCGACCAGATCCTGCGCTTCATCGCCGGCGCGATGGCGCAGCACGCCCTGCCCGACCACCTCGTGGCGCGTTATGGCGGCGAGGAATTCGCGGTGATCATGCCGCGCACGGGCCTCAGCGCGGCGCGCTCGATCGGCGAAAGCCTGCGCGCCGCCATCCAAGGCAAGCGCCTGCGCCGCCGCTCCACCAACGAGGATCTGGGCCAGGTCACAGTGTCGCTCGGCGTCGCGCGGCTGCAGCCCGGCGAAACGCCCGAGGCTTTCGTCGAACGCTGCGACGCCTGCCTCTACGCCTCCAAGCGCAACGGCCGCAATCAGGTCACCACCGACAGCCAGCCGAATCTTTACGTGGCGTGACGCCTTTGTGTTGAGGGCCGCGGCGCGTACATTGGGCCGAACTTCCCACGGAGACGGGCTCATGGCGTTGGTCACTTACGCGCTCGAAGGCGATATCGCAGTCCTCACGCTCAACGATCCCGGCAGCCTCAATGCGGCCAGCGTGCCGTTGGCCAACGAACTCAAAACCGCCCTCGAGCAGGCCGAGCTCGACGCCCGATGCGTAATCCTGACGGGCGCGGGCCGCGGCTTCTGCTCCGGCGCCAATCTGTCGGGCGACGGCGGCGGTCCGGCCTCGCGTCAGGGCGTCGGCGGCGTCGATGCGGGCGCCGCGCTCGCCACCACCTACAACCCGCTCGTCACCGCCATTCGCGACCTCAACATCCCGATCGTCACCGCAGTGAACGGCCCGGCGGCCGGCGTCGGCTGCTCGCTGGCGCTGTTGGGCGATCTGATCGTGGCGGCCGAGAGCGCCTATTTCCTCCAGGCCTTCCGCCGCATCGGCCTCGTGCCGGACGGCGGTTCGACCTACCTGCTCCCGCGCATGGTCGGCCGGGCCCGGGCCATGGAGATGATGCTCCTGGGGGACAAAGTGCCCGCCCGGACGGCGCTCGAATGGGGCATGATCAACAAGGTCGTGCCCGACGCGGAGTTGGCGTCCGCCGCGCGCGGCTACGCCGAGCAACTGGCGCACGGGCCGAAATCGGTGGCTCTGATCCGAAAGCTGGCCTGGGACAGCCTGGACAATGACTGGTCCAAGCAATTGCACCTCGAGCGGCTGACCCAAAAGACCGCCGGCCGCACGGAAGACTTCCTCGAAGGCGTGCTCGCCTTCCAGCAGAAGCGCCCGGCGCAGTTCAAAGGCAAATAGGCCGATTTGTTCACCCTGCCCGGCTAGGCTGCCGCTCTTGATCGGGAGCGCGCCGTGCAGGAACTCGTCTGGCTGATCGAGCCGATCCAGGTCTGGCTGCGCGGCGGCAGTCTCGACGAGATCACCCGCACGCACGGCTTCATCGCGCTTCTCATCGGCGCGACCGCGCTGGTGCCGTCCACGATCATCATGCTTGGCATCGGCCTCGACGAATGGGCCGACACCCCGCTCGGCCGCTATTTCGGCGCAACGCCCAGCGACGACGGCGCCTGGACCACGTCCGCGCGCGACATCGACAAGGACGGCATGCCGGACTTTTGACGCGCCGCTCGGCCCCGGCGCAGGCCGAGGCCCATCGCGCGCTAGGTTTTCTTCCGCGGTTTCTTCGCGGCGGCCTTCGTCCTCGCAACGGCCAGCGCCTTGGCGCCCCACACGCAGGCGAGATCGGGATCGTCGGCCGCATCGTCGGGCAGGCTGACATAGCCCATATCGACCCGTTCGCCGGCGCGCGGGCCGCTTTGCGGCGTCCAAACGAACGGCTCGCCGCCCGCGTCGCGCAATTCGCTGCGCAGCGCATCATCCGCCTTGAGATAGACCGCCTCGTCGGCGATGAGCGCAAACATCACGCCGTCGGCATAGACGCCCGCCCCGCCGAACATGCGCTTGATCGCGATCGCGCCCAATCCGGCGAACAAGTCTTTCACATAATCATGAAACGGATCGCTCATGCGTCCAGCTTGGCCGGCGCGATGGTGACGCTCTCGCCGCAACCGCACGCATCGGTCTGGTTCGGATTGAGGAACACGAATTTGGAGGACAGGCGATCGGTCTGGTGATCGATCGTCGAGCCGAGCAGAAACAGAATGGAATCGGCCGCGATGACGATGCGCACGCCCTTGTCCTCGACAACTTCGTCGAGCGGATCGGGCGCGTCGGCGTAATCGAGCACGTACTCCATGCCCGCGCAGCCGCCGTTCTTCACGCCGGCGCGCAGATAAGGCTTGTTCGATTGCGCCATGATCGCCTTGACGCGGTCGGCGGCGGCGTCGGTCAGCGTGACGACTTTGGGTCTCGGGCGCGCCATGGGGACCTCAATTCAAGAGCACGATTATTGTCATCATGACGATCGAAACCGAGACGCCGACGGCGAGAACGAAATGATCGTCGCTGCGAGAGGGACGGCGCACTTTTCTCATGTCACAGCATGTTCAGTTCGAGCTTGGCTTCGTCGCTCATGCGCGTCGGGTTCCAGGGCGGATCGAACACGAGGCTCACCTTCACGCTCGCCACCCCGTCGACCTTCTTCGCGGCATCCTCCACCCATCCCGGCATTTCGCCGGCGACGGGACATCCCGGCGCCGTCAGCGTCATCTCGACGTCGACATGGCGATCGTCGTTGATGTCGACCTTATAGATGAGGCCCAACTCGTAAATGTCGACCGGGATCTCCGGATCGAACACGGTTTTGAAGGCCGCGATCAGATCGTCGGTGATGCGATCCAGCTCGGCCTGCGGGATCGCCGACGCGGCCTTCTCGAGAGGCTGCGCCGCCGCTTCCGAGGCGGAGTCTACGTCGCACGCGATGGTGTCGCTCTGTTCGGCCATGCTCAACCCTATCACAAAAGCAGCTTTCGCGCCTTCTCCAAGGCGGCGATGAAGGCGTCCACGTCGGCTTGGGTGTTGTATATCCCGAAGCTGGCGCGCGCCGTTGCGGTCACGCCAAGGCGCGTCATCAGCGGCTGGGCGCAATGGTGGCCGGCGCGGATGGCGACGCCCTGGCGATCCAGCACCTGCGCGATGTCGTGCGGGTGCGCGCCCTCCATGGCGAAGGCCACGATCGCGCCCTTGTCCGGCGCATCGCCGAACAGGCGCACGCCGTTGATCGCGCGCAGCCGCTCCATGGCTTCGCGCATCAGCGCCTCTTCATGGGCGTGGGCCGCGTCGCGGTCGAGCCCTTCGAGCCAGGCGATCGCCGCGCCAAGCCCGATCGCCTCCAGGATCGGCGGCGTGCCGGCTTCGAACCGGTGCGGAGGATCGTTATAGGTCACGCGCTCCTGCGCGACGATGTCGATCATCTCGCCGCCGCCTTCGAACGGCGGCAGCGCGGCGAGCCGCTCGGGCCTGCCGTAGAGCACGCCGACGCCGGTGGGGCCGTAAAGCTTGTGCCCCGTGAAGGCGTAGAAATCGACGTCCAGCGCCGATACGTCGACGCGGTCATGCACCACCGCCTGGCAGCCGTCGAGCAGAACAGGAATGTTTTTCGCGTGCGCCAAAGCGATGATCTCGGCGGCGCGCGTGCGCGCGCCCAGCACGTTCGACATGTGCGTGAGCGCAAGCAGCTTCGTGCGCGGCGTGAGCGCGGCGTCCAGCGCATCGAGATCGATCCCGCCGTCCTCGTCGACGTCGATCCAACGCAGCACAGCGCCCTTGCGCTCGCGCAGGAAATGCCAGGGCACGATGTTGGAATGGTGCTCCATCACCGAAAGCGCGATCTCGTCGCCCGGGTTCAGATCGAGGCCGATCCCGTGCGCGACGAGATTGATCGCCTGGGTGCCGCCCTTGGTGAACACGATCGTATCCGGCGAAGGGGCGCGGATGAAACGCGCCACGCGCGCGCGCGCGCCTTCGAACGCTTCGGTGGTCTCGTTGGCCAGCGTGTGCAATCCGCGATGCACATTGGCGTACGCGCCGCGCATGGCTTGCGCCATCGCCTGGATCACGGCTTCCGGCTTTTGGGCGGAGGCGGCGCTGTCGAGATAGACGAGCGGGCGATCGTTCACAGAGCGAGCAAGTATCGGAAAGTGCGCGCGCACGGCGTCGGCGTCGAAGCTCATGGCGCGGCTCCCAGCCAAGCGACGATCCGCGTCTCGATGGCGGCGCGCGCTTCGCCTTGCAGCCAATCGGGCAGCGCCTCCGCCACGAACGCCTCCACCAGCAGCGCGCGCGCTTGCGCCTCGGGAATGCCGCGCGCCCGCAGATAGAACAGCGCCTGCGCATCGAGCCCGCCGCAGGCGTTGCCGTGCGCGCACGCGACGTCGTCGGCGTAGATTTCCAGTTCCGGCTTGGCGTCGATCTCGGCGCCCTCCTCCAGCATCAGCGCATGATGATGTTGACGCGCGTCGGTCTTTTGCGCCGCGCGCGCGACATGGATTTTGCCCTGAAACACGCCGCGCCCGCCGCGCCGGGCGGCGCCCTTGATCACCTGCCGCGCCTGCCCGTTCGGCGCCTGCATGTCGATCACGGAGGTCAGATCGGCGTGGCGGCCCTCGCCGACCAGATAGACGCCGTCGAGCGCAATGGCGGCGTGCGCGCCGTGCGCGGCGACATGAGTTTCGAGCCGCGCGAGCTTTGCGCCTTCGGCGTAGACGAACTGGCGAAACGCGGCGCCCTCGCCCAGCGTCACCCGCGCCATCGACAGCGCCGGACTTGCGCCGGTCTGCACGATCACGCGCTCGACCGCGCCGCCGGGGGCGACTTCGATCTCCACCGCGCGCGCATCGAGCGCGGCGCAGTCAAGCGTCTCCAAAATCGTCCGCGTTTCGCCCGGCGCGACCGCGATGCGATCGACGCCCGGCGCCAGGCGCTCGATGATGTCGCGCCCCGGGCGCAGCACGAGCGTTTCCGCGCGCAGCGCCGCGCGCAGATCGGAGTATTTCCAGGCCTCGTCGCGGCGTGTGGGCAGCGCCTCGATCATGCCGCCTCCGCGAACTTGTCGTAGCCGTCGCGCTCAAGCTCGAGCGCCAGCTCCGGCCCGCCGGAGGCGACGATCCGGCCGCGCGCCAGCACATGCACGCGATCGGGGTTGGTGTAGTCGAGGAGGCGCTGATAATGCGTGATCACCAGCATGGCGCGCTCGGGCGCGCGCAGCGCATTGACGCTGTCGGCCACGATCCGCAGCGCATCGATGTCGAGGCCGGAATCGGTTTCGTCCAGGATGGCGAAACGCGGCTCCAACACCGCCATCTGCAAGGCCTCGAAGCGCTTCTTCTCGCCGCCGGAAAATCCGACATTCAAGGCGCGCTTCAACATGTCGGCGGGAATGCGCAAGCGTTCGCCCGCCGCGCGCGCCGCCTTGAGAAAGTCCGGCGCCGACATCTCCGCTTCGCCGCGCGCCTTGCGCTGCGCGTTGAGCGCGGTGCGCAGAAAGGTCAGCGCGGGCACGCCGGGAATTTCGACCGGATATTGGAACGACAGGAAAAGCCCAAGCGCTGCGCGCTGCTCGGGCAAGAGATCCAGCAGATCGACGCCGTCGAGCGACGCAGCACCGCCCGTCACCTCATAGCCCTCGCGCCCGGCCAGCGCGTAAGCGAGAGTCGATTTGCCGGCGCCGTTCGGACCCATGACGGCGTGCACTTCGCCCGCGGGCACGCTGAGCGTCAGCCCGCGAATGATCTCGCCGCCGCCGACCGAGACGCGCAGATCGCTGATCTCAAGCATCGGGACCTCTGATGTCTTCGACTGTGCGCGTCGCATCGCCCTTTGCGACCGACAGCGCGATGAGCGTTGCGGCCGCGCCTGTCGCAATGCAGGCGAACGCGATCGCGCCCCAGATCACGCCGAACGCGATCGCCACGACCGCAAAGACCAGCCCGCCGGCAAGCATCGCCGCGATAAAGCCGCCCGCGACGGCCCAGCCCTTCCAGGACGCCGGCGCCATCGCGTTGCGCGGATCGTCGACGGGAAAGCGGCGCGCAAACCAGGGATCGCTCACAGCGAAGGCCTCCAAATCATAAGCCCCGCAAACACCAGCGCGGCGAGGCCCCATCCGACGATGTCCGGCCCGCGCTTGGCCCACAGGCGACCCCACGCCGATTGCGGCGCATGCGCCGCCTCGATCGCCGCCGCATGCGCTTTCAATTGCGCCCGATAGGCGGGATCACGCTGAAGCGCATCGAGGCGCGCTCGCAGTGCTTTCATGTCCTCGGGATGTGACCGCGCCGCCGCGGCGCAGTCGTCTGCGTTCTGGCCAGGCGGCGTCAGCACGTCATCCGTCCAGCCCCATGCGCCAAACTGCGCCGACAGCACGCTTTGCACATAAAGCGCCGCCGAGACCGAGTCCGCGTCACGCGCCTCAAAGCTCAACACCCGATCGCCATGCCGGCGCAGAGATGCGCGGCGTTCGTCCTCCGCCGTCGCATCGACGATTTCGTATTCGAACTCGGTTTCACGACCCTCCAAGATAGCGCGCACCATGTGCGACGGCGGCGCATCGAAGCGAAACTCGGGATCCAGCGACAGGGGAACGCCGCGCTGCGCCAGCGCTGCAGCGAACGCCGACGGCGTTGGAATATCGCGCGCGCGCATCACCATAGCGAAGTGCGTGCTCATCCCACGCTCCCCTCAAGGCTGACTTCGAGGAGCTTCTGCGCTTCGACCGCAAACTCCATCGGCAGATGCTGCAGCACTTCGCGCACGAAACCGTTCACCAGAAGCGCAACCGCCTGCTCCTGGGGGATGCCGCGCGCACGCAGATAGAAGAGCTGGTCGTCGGACAATTTCGTCGTCGTGGCCTCGTGCTCGAATTGCGCGCTGGCGGTGCGGGCTTCGACATAAGGAACGGTGTGTGCGGCGCACTCGTCGCCGATCAGCAGCGAATCGCATTGCGTGAAATTGCGCGCGCCGGTCGCCTTGGGATGAGCGGAGACGAGCCCGCGATAGGCGTTCGACGAGCGCCCGGCGGAAATCCCCTTGGAGATGATGCGCGAGCGGGTGTTGCGGCCCAGATGGATCATCTTGGTGCCGGTGTCGGCCTGCTGGCGGCCATTGGTGACGGCGATGGAGTAAAATTCGCCGACGCTGTCGTCCCCGCGCAGGACGCAGCTTGGATATTTCCAGGTGATCGCCGAGCCTGTTTCGACTTGCGTCCAGGAAATCTTGGAGCGCGCGCCGCGGCAATCGCCGCGCTTGGTCACGAAATTGTAGATGCCGCCCTTGCCCTCGGAATCGCCGGGCCACCAATTCTGCACGGTGGAATATTTGATCTCCGCATCCTCAAGCGCAACGAGCTCCACCACGGCGGCGTGCAGCTGGTTCTCGTCGCGCATCGGCG
>CAZMRN010000030.1:0-11848 GCA_964568575.1 uncultured Caulobacteraceae bacterium | reverse complement strand
GCGCGGATCGTCGGCCAGCTCCGGCTGGCCGATCATCGCCGCGAGGCGGCGAAACACCGTGTCCTGATTGGCCGCGATGATCACCTGCCCGTCGGCGACGTCATAGATGTTCGACGGCGCCACGTTCGGCAGCACCGAGCCGGAGCGTTCGCGGATATAGCCGGCGAGCTGATATTCCGGGATCAGGCTCTCCATCATCGCCAGCACGGCTTCATAGATCGAAGAATCCACGATCTGGCCGCGCCCCGTCTTGCGCCGCGCCTCCAACGCCGCGAGCGCGCCGAGACAGGCATAGGTCGCAGCCAAGCTGTCGCCGATCGAAATGCCCGCGCGCGACGGGCGGCGGTCGGGCTCGCCCATCACGTACCGCAGGCCGCCGAACGCTTCGCCGACCGAGGCGTAGCCGGCGTCCTTCGCTTTCGGCCCGGTCTGGCCGTACCCCGACACGCGCACGAAAATGAGCCGCGGATTGATCGCGGACAGCACGTCATAGCCGAGGCCCCATTTCTCCATTGTGCCGGGGCGAAAATTCTCCAGAAGGAAATCGGCCTTCGCGACCAGCGCCTTCAAGGCGGCCTGGCCTTCCGGCTTGCGCAGATCGAGCGTGGCGCAATGCTTGTTGCGCCCGACGACGGAGAACCAGAGCGGGCGCCCGTCGGCCTTCACCTGCCCCCAATCGCGCATCGGATCGCCCTGCCCGGGCGGTTCGATCTTGATCACCTCGGCGCCGTAATCGCCGAACAATTGCCCGCAGAACGGGCCCGCCAGCAGCGAGCCCAGTTCGATCGCCATGAGCCCGGACAAGGGGCCATTCGGCGCTGCGTTGTCTGCTGTCGTCTGCATCGCACCCACCTCGCGCGACGCGCTGGGGCGCGTCGTCGTGACCTTGTATACAACGTCATCCGCTCGTACCATCGCGCGCGATCATCGCAGGCGAGGCGCGCGGCATGGCGGAAGCGGTCGAGTTCGTGGAGGTGAGCCCGCGCGACGGGCTGCAGAACGAAGCGACGCTGATCGCCACGGAGGACAAGCTCGCCCTGATCGACCGCGCCGCCGCGGCCGGCCTGCGCCGGATCGAGACCACCAGCTTCGTCAATCCCCGGCGTGTGCCGCAAATGGCCGACGCCGACGCGGTCGCCGCCGGCTGCGCGGCGCGGCCGGGGCCGGCCTATTCGGTGCTCGCCTTGAATCTGCGCGGGCTGGAGCGCGCGCTCGAGGCCGGCGCGGAGATCAATTACGTCTTCGTCGCCTCGGAAACCTTCTCGATCCGCAACAATGGCGCGCCGACCTTCGAAACGCTGAAGGCGTGGCCAGAGGCGCACGCCCGTGCGCGCGAAGCCGGCGTCAAGATTGCGGCGGTGATCTCGGCCGCGTTCGGCTGCCCGTTCGAAGGCGAAATTCCCATTGCGCGGGTGATGCAGGTCGCAGAAGCGGTGTTCGCCCACGCGCCCGATGAAATCGCGCTGGCCGACACGATCGGCGTGGCGGTTCCCGCGGACGTGAAAAGCCGCTTCGCTGCACTCGCGGCGGCGGCCCCGCAAGGCGTGCGCCTGCGCGCGCATTTCCACGACACGCGGCGCACCGGCGTGGCCAATGCGCTGACCGCGTTCGAATACGGCGTTCCCATCATCGACGCCTCGCTCGGCGGAGTCGGCGGCTGCCCGTTTGCGCCCGGCGCCGCAGGCAATGTGGCGACGGAAGACGTCGCCTATGCGTTCGAGCGCGCCGGCGTGCGCACCGGAGTCGATCTCGACGCTGCGATCGAGACCGCACGCTGGATTCTCGACAAGCTCGGCCGCGACGGCGGCGGCGTCGCGCGCGCGGGGGGATTTCCAAAAGGCCAGGCCGCAGCGCATGCGGCGTAGTGCGCGCGCGCGGGCGCGCGTGCGACCATCAAGGGGACGAATGGAATGGGCTATCGGCTTGGCGTGGATGTGGGCGGCACGTTCACCGATTTGTTGCTGCTGAACGAAACCAGCGGCGAGGCCTGGCGGGAGAAAGTGCCCTCCACGCCGCACGATCCCTCCGTCGCCGTGGTGGAAGGCACGCTGTCGATCTGCCGCAAGGCGGGCGTGAAGCCGTCGGACGTGAACCTGTTCATGCACGGCACGACCGTGGCCACCAACACCGTGCTGACCGGCACCGGCGCGCGCGTGGGCCTGGTGACCACGGAAGGCTACCGCCAGGTGCTGCAGGTGGCGCGCTCCTTCGTGCCGGGCGGGCTTGCGGGGTGGATCATCTGGAACAAGCCGCCGCTGATCGCGCCGCTGGAATGCACCATCGAAGTGCCCGAGCGCATCGGCGCCGACGGCGCGGTCGTGCGCCCGCTGGACGAGGCGGCGCTGCAGACGGAGCTCATGAAGCTCAAGGGCGCGAACATCGAAGCGCTGACGATCTCCTTCATCAATTCCTATGTGAACGACGCCCACGAGCGCCGCGCCGGCGCCATCGCGCGCGAAATCTTTCCCGACATTCCGGTGTCGCTGTCCGCGCAAGTGCTGCCGGAAATGTACGAATATGAACGCGCGCTGACGACGTGCGCGAACTCCTATGTGCGCCCGCGCGTCGCCCATTATGTGCACAATCTGAAAGCGCAGCTGGAGAGCGCGGGCATGCGCGCGAACTCCAACCTTCTGCGCTCCGATGCGGGCCTGATGAGTTTCGAGAAGGCGCAGGAAAGCCCGGTCAATCTGCTGATGTCGGGCCCGGCGGGCGGCGTCGCGGGCGCGCTGTGGGTGTGCCAGCAATCCGGCTTCAAGAACCTGCTCACCGTCGATGTCGGCGGCACCTCGACCGACGTGGCGCTGATCGAGAACGCCAATCCGAAAGTCACGCGCGACACCGAATGCGGCGATCTGAAAGTGCGCGCGACCTCGCTCGACATCCGCACCGTCGGCGCCGGCGGCGGCTCGATCGCGCAAGTCAATCCGTTGACCGGCGCCTTGCGCGTGGGCCCGGAAAGCGCCGGCGCCGTGCCGGGCCCGGTGTGCTATTCCAAGGGCGGCGACAAGCCGACGGTGACCGACGCGAACGTCGTTCTAGGCTATCTGCCTGAGGAATTGCTCGGCGGCTCGATGAAGCTCGACCGCCCGGCCGCGGCGGCTGCGCTGCAGCCCATCGCCGATGCGCTCGGCGTGTCGCTGCAGGACGCCGCGAAAGGCGTCTATGACATCGTCAACGAAAACATGATGGGCGCGCTGCGGCTGATTTCGGTGCAGCAAGGCTATGATCCGCGCGAATTCGCGCTCGTCGCGTTCGGCGGCGCAGGCCCCCTGCACGCCAATGCGCTGGGCCGCTTGCTGGGATCTTGGCCGGTGATCGTGCCGCCCTCGCCCGGCGTGTTGTGCGCGTTCGGCGACGCGACGACGCGGCTGCGCGCGGAACGCGCCCGCTCGCTGACGAAAACCTTCGCCGACATCACCGACGCCGACGTCGCGCGTTATCTCGATGAACTGACCAATGAAGTGGCCCAGGAATTGGAATCCGAAGGCGTGCCGCGCGCCGATCAGGAGCTGATCCTTGAGGCGGGCGTGCGCTATACCGGCCAGGCCTTCGAAGTGACGCTGCCGGTTGCGCGCGCGCCATTCCACGGCGATGGACTTGCAGCGCTCGGCGCCGCCTTCGATGCGGAACATCTGCGCGCCTTCACCTTCAAGCTCGACGCCGACCGCGAGCTCGTCACGCTGCGCGCCACCGCGCTCGGCAAGGCGTCCAATATTCGCTCCACCGAATTGCCGAAGCGCGAGGCCAAGGGCGGCTGGCCGTTCGGCAAAAAACAGGCGCCGGACGCCTCCGACGCCGTCATCCGCAAGCATCGCCTGTGGGCCGACGGCGCCGAACACGAGGCGCTGATCTATGACCGCGCGAAACTGCGCGCCGGCGATCGCATCCCCGGCCCGGCCATCGTTTCGGAAATGGATTCCACCACCGTCATACTTCCCGGCCACGCAGCGGACGTCGATGCGCACGGCCTGTTGCTCATCCGACCGATTTGAGGGAGCGCGCCATGCCCGCCAAGATCATCGAAACCAGCACGACGCCGTTCCAGACCGTTCCGGTCGATCCCATCACGCTCGACATCATCGAGAACGCGCTGCGCAATGCCCGCACCGAGATGGACGCCACGTTGTTCCGCACGGCGATGTCGCCCGGCATCCGCGAACAGGGCGACGCCTTCCCGCTCATCGCGGAAAAGGACGGGCGCATGATCGTGGGCCAGTTCGGCTCGTTTCTCGACGGCTTTTTGAAAGGTTATGACGGCGAACTCGAAGAGGGCGACGTCATTTGGCTGTCGGACCCCTATTCCTGCGAAGGCGCGATCAGCCATGTGAACGATTGGCTCATCATCATGCCGATCTTCCGCAAGGGCCGCATCATTTCGTGGGCGCTGCATTTCGGCCACCAGACCGACGTCGGCGGCAAGGTGCCGGGCTCCCTGCCCACCGATGCGACCACCGTCTATCAGGAAGGCATCCGCATTCCGCCGGTGAAGCTCTATCGCAAGGGCGAATTCCAGAACGACATTCTGCGCCTCGTGCTGGCCAATACGCGCATGACCGAATGGTGCCGCGCCGATCTCATCGCCATCGTCGCCTCCTGCCGCATCGCCGAACGCCGGGTGAACGAAATCTGCGACCGCTTCGGCGACGATCTCTACGTCTCGGCGTGCAACGAATTGCTGGCGCGCAATCGCCGCGCCATGGCGCAATTGATCGTCTCGTCGATCTCCACCGAGAAGCTCACCTTCGAGGATTACATCTGCGACGACGGGCGCGGCTACGGCCCCTACAAGATCAAGGCCACGATGTGGCGGGAAGGGGAGAAGGTCATCCTCGACTGGTCGGGCACCGATCCGCAATCGGAAAGCTCGATCAATTTCTATCTGAACGAAAACATGCTGAAGATGTTCTTCGGCGTGTACATGATCATGGTGTTCGATCCGCAGATCCTGTTCAATGACGGCTTCTACGATCTGGTCGAAGTGCGCATCCCGCAAGGGTCGCTGCTGAAGCCGAACTTCCCCGCCGCACTCTCGTGCCGGACGCATGCGCTGGGCCGCATCTTCGACGTGCTCGGCGCGCTTTTGGGCCAGCGGGCGCCGGAATTCCTCAACGCCGCCGGCTTCTCCTCTTCGCCGCACTTGATGCTGTCGGGCCGCTATCGCGCGACGGGCAAATATTATCAGCTGTTCCAGATCGGCTTCGGCGGCATCCCAGGCCGCCCCTTCGGCGACGGCGCGGACGGCCATTCGCTATGGCCGAACTTCACCAACGTGCCGAACGAATTCCTCGAGGCCTACTTCCCGCTGCGCATCGAGCGCTACGAATCCATCACCGACAGCGGCGGCGCGGGCAAGCATCGCGGCGGCAACGGCATCCGCATCTCCTATCGCTTTCTCGAGCCGGGCATGTTCGCCATCCATGACGATCGCTGGCTGATCAAGCCTTGGGGCGTCAATGGCGGCGAGCCGGGCGCGCGCTCGCGCAAAATCCTGGTGCGCCAGGACGGATCGAGCGTGATCCTGCCGTCGAAATGCGACGACATCGCCGTTCAGCCGGGCGATCTGCTGCACTACGACACCTGGGGCGGCGGCGGCTGGGGCGATCCGCTCGACCGCGACGCAGAGATTGTGGGCCTCGACGTGCGCCGCGGCCTCGTCAGCGTCGAGGGCGCCAAGCGCTATGGCGTGGTGTGCGCAGCCGACGGCGTCGTCGACGTTGCCGCCACCGAGGCGCTCCGCGCTACGCTGCGCGCAACGCGCCCGGCGGCGAGCCTGTTCAACACCGGCGGCGACGTCGAAACGCTGCGCGCGCGCTGCAAGGAAGAAACCGGCCTGCCGGCGCCGCTGGCGCCGCACGGATCGGCGGCGCCGATGCGGATCGCTGCGGAATAGTCGCGATCGACGAGCGCGCGCCGCAACGCGCAAATCCGTAAGCGCTCGGCCCCGACTTTCGTCGGGGCCGAGCGTGGCGCTAAGCCACGATCTTGTCGTCGTGCAGGCTGGCGATCTCTGCGTCGCCGTAGCCGATCTCGGCGAGGATTTCGTCGGTGTTTTCGCCGAGGCTAGGAGCGCGCTTGGGCGGGATGCGCTCCACGTCGGAGAATGCGATCGGATTGCCCGGCGTCAGATAGGCGCCGATGCCGGGATGGTCGAGCATCGAGAACATCGGATTGTCGGTCGACAGATCGGGATCGCTTTCGACCGCCTGCTTGAACGTGCGATAGCGGCTCCAGGTCACGGAATGCTCATCGAAGGATTTCGCGAAATCCTCCACGCGGCGCGACTCGAAAAACGGCTTCAGCACCTTGGTGATCTCGTGGCGATATTTGAAGCGCTCGCCTTCGAGGCTGAGCTTGACGCCGAGCGTCGCCGCAAGTTCGTCGAAGGCGGTTTGCGTGTGCGTCGCGGCCTTGAGGTTGTCCCATTGGCGCACCGTCAGCGCGACGACGATGACGCGCCCGCCGTCCTTGCACACGAAATCCTGGGCGTACGCGCCATAGAGCGAATTGCCCATTTTCGGCCGGTCGACGCCGTTGATCGTCACCTCGCCGATGATGCCGAGATTGCCGAGCATGGCGAGCGCCATGTCCTTCAGCGCCAACTCCACCAATTGCCCGCGCCCGGTGAGCCGGCGATGGCGCTCGGCCGCGAGGATGCCGAGCGCAGCCTGCTGACCGGTGATGCAATCCCAGGCCGGCAGCACATGGCCGGTCGGTTCGGTTGAACCTTCAGGACCGGTTGCGTCGGGAAAACCGACGGCGGGATTGACGGTGTAATCCACCTGCGGCCCGCCGCTGCGGTCGCCGGTGATCGACATCATGATCAAATCCTCGCGGTGTTTTTTCAGCGCGTCATAATCCATCCAGCCGCGTACGCGCAGATTGGTGAGGAAGATGCCCGCCTGTTCGCCCGGCGCGCAGATCAGCCGCGTCACCACCTCCTGGCCGCGCGGCGTGGACATATCGACCGCAAGGCTGCGCTTGCCCTTGTTGAGACCGGCCCAGAACAGCGAGCGGCCCTTGTCGGTCACCGGCCAGCGCTGGTGATCGAGGCCGCCGCGGATGCGGTCGAAGCGGATCACGTCGGCGCCCATCTGCGCCAGCGTCATGCCGGCGAGCGGCGCTGCGACGAACGCCGATCCTTCCACGATGCGCAAACCTTCCAGAATCTTGACCATCAGCCGCTCCCTGCGACCACGGTCGCGTCATCGTCGAATGTGAGGCTCGCCTGCATGCCGATCGCGCCCTCGCCATTGGCGGTGAAGAGATCAAGCCCGCCGTCTTCGCGCGCGCGGCCGCGCAGAGAGACCGCGTCGAAGTCAAACAGCGGGCGCATGCCGCGAAACATGAAGCTGCGCGCGCGACGGCCCGGCGCCCAACGCTCCGCGGCGTCGAACAAGAGGATCGCCTGCAGCGGACCGTGCACGACGAGGCCTGGATATTTCTCCACATCCGTCGCGTAGGGGCGGTCATAATGGATGCGATGGCCGTTGAAGGTCAGCGCGGAGAAGCGGAAGAGGAGAACAGGATCGATCGCGACCGCTTCGTTGAACGCGCACGCCGGCGCCGGCGTCGCCGGCGGCGGCGCATAGCGCTCCGGCATCGCGACATAGACGATGTCCTGCTCCTCCTCCATCACCAGCTTGCCTGCAGCGCGCGTTTCGTGGCGCACGGTGACGAACGCCATCGCGCCGGCGCGCCCGGTTTTTTCCTCGACCGATCGAATTGTGGAGACGCGCTCGGCGGCGTCGCCGATATGGGCGTCGGCATGGAAGCGGCAGCGGCTGCCGGCCCACATGCGGCGCGGCAACTCGACCGGCGGCAGAAAGCCGCCGCGCTTGGGATGACCGTCAGGGCCGACCTGCGCCATTGGCGCTGGCGCAAGGAAGTAAAGCCACAGCCATAGAGGCGGCAGGCGTGCGCCGTCATCGACGGCGATGTCGTCGTGACGGTTCAAGGTGGCCGCGAGCGCGCGCGCGGGCCCTGCATGCAGGCGATCGACCGCGATCTCCTGACGGCCCACCCAATCGCGCCACGGCGCTCCGCCCGATGGCGTCTCGCCCATATCGTCTCCGTCCCTGGGCGGTGCGCGGCTTGTCGTCGCCGCAACGTGCGCCCGAGATGCAGGCTCGCGAAGTCTGGGGCTTGCGTCAATGGCCCATCAGGCGCGGCCCGATCACGCGACCAGCGCCGGCCCGATCGCGGAGGTGGAGAAATTGCGCAGATTGGGAAAGATATCGGCCATCGTGGTGCCGCCGATGCCGAACCAGGTTCCCATCGCGGCTGCGAATTGCTCCACCGACGTCGTCGGAATGACGATATTGCCGGCCATGTCGGGATTGACGAAACCGGTCTGATCGACGCCGAGCGTAGGATATTGGCCGTAGATGCGCCCGCCGTTCACGCTGCCGCCCATCATGAAATGGTGCGCGCCCCAGGCGTGGTCGGTGCCGTCGCCATTGGTGGTGAAGGTGCGGGAGAAATCCGAGGCGGTGAAGGTCGTCACGTCGGCGCGGCGATCGACGCCGTTGATGTTGGCCAGCACGCCGTCGAAATAGGCCATGGCGTGGCCGAGACGCGCCATCAGGTTCGATTGCACCGAATTCTGCATATCGTGGTTGTCGAAGCCGCCCATGCTGACGAAAAACACCTGACGCCGCAGGCCGAAGGCGGAATTGGCCGCGATCATCTTGGCGACGCTTTGCAGCTGCACGGCCAATTGATTGGTCTGCGCCTGGCCGTTGGTGGGATTGATATAGGTCGTCGGCGCCGGGATCGAGGTGACGGCGGAGGACGTGAACGCAAGGTTCAGCGCCACCGAGGAATCCATCGAGCGCGTCACGCGCTGTCCGAAATCGCGCTGCATATAGTTCGCGCCGCTCGTGTCGCGAATCACCTCCTGCAGGCGCGCGCCGCCGCCGGCCGCGCCGAACAACGATGTGCCTGTCGCGGCGTTGATGCGCACGGCGGGCGTGTTGTTGGTGGTGATCTGGTATTGCACGACCTCTCGGCCGGCGAGCAGCACGGCGTTGCCGGCGGTCGAGATGGCGGTGAACACGGAATTCGCGCCGTTCATCGACAGCATCTGATCGGCGAACAGGCCGCCCCAGCCGCGCCGCGCGCCTTCGACCGCGCCGGCCTGCCAGGTCGATTGCTGGTCGTTGTGCGACATCAGGCTCGCCGGCAGCGGCACGGAGCGCTGCTGATATTGCTGCTTCGTCGTCGGCTGGATCAACGGGCCGACATTGGCGACCGCCGCGAGACGCCCGGCGTTCCAGATCGGCACGAGCGGCGCCAGCAGCGGATGAAGGGCGAAGGTGCGCGCGCTGGCGTTGGTGCCGGGCGGGACGGGATTGGGAACCGTCGTCGCGATCGGCAGCACGCCGCCCCAATTCTCCGGAGAACTGAGCCGCGAAGTGCGCCCCGTCACGGGATTGACCGCGCCCACCGGCGTCGGCGCCGTGCCGACCGGCATCAGCGCGATCGGATCGTTGCCGGTGTTGCGCGCGGCGAAATAGCGGCCCCAGGAATCATTGTCCGTGGCGAGCAGCATGTTGTGGGAATCGTTGCCGCCGAACAGAAAGATGCACACCAGCGCCCGATAGGAGGGCGAGGCGGCTTGCGCGGCCGCATCCCCCATCGCGGCGAGTTGCAGGCCGAACGGCGAGGCCGCCGCCCCGACGATCGACAGCGCGCCGGTCATGCGCAGGAGTTCGCGGCGTGTTGCAGGCGTAAGCGTCATGGCGAGCCCTCAGCGCTGAACGAGATATTCGGGAGAAGCCATCGTGAACAGGACGGCCGTTTTGACGCGATTGAGGCGCGCCGCATCGATTTGCGCCTGCGTGGCGGAGCCGCCGGGTATGGCGATCGCGTTCACCGCATCGAGGATGCGCTGCCGCAAGGTCTGGCTCATGCGCCCGCTGGTGAGCAGCAGATCGACGCGGTCGATCAGCGCGGTCGGCGTTTCCGCCAGCGCGACCTCCGCGCTGTAGCTCGTGCGCATGTCGCGGCCCGACCCGCCCGGCGGCGTGTTGCCGAAGCCCTGATCGACCGCGCTCGACATCGTATTGATGTACGATGCGACCGTGACCTCATCGACGATCTGGAATTCCGGCGCCAGCAGCGAGCGCTGGCCCATTTCCGTCGTCGCCGGCGGCACATAGCCGGGGCGCCAGAAATTGAACACCGAGGGGGAGGTCAGCGGCGCCTGGCCAAGCGATTGGTTGCTTGCCGTCAAGGGCACGAGCCAATTGCCGGTTTGCGAGGTGACGCCGAAAGCGCGCATCCAATTGGTCATCCGGATCACCGGCTCGCGCAGCTTGCCGTAGCCGGCGCCGTCCGCAGTCGCCGCCGAACGGGCCTCCTGATCGAGCAGGATCGCCTTCACCACCGCGCCCAAATCGCCGCGCACGCCCTGGCCGTTATTGTTGAACACCGCCGCAACCCGCCCGACATAAGCGGGGCTCGGATTACTGGTGACGAATTGCTGGATCAGGCGCTGGGCGATAAAGGGCCCGACATTGGGATGGTTGAACAGCGTATCGAGCGCGATGCGCAGATCGCCCGCCACGTCGACGGTGGAGGAGGCCGGAATGGTGACGCCGAGAAACGATTTCGCCGACGTGGAATGATATTGCGGGTAAAAGATCATCGGCCGCACTTCGCGGCTGTCGTCGCGGCCGCCGCCGAAGAAGGTCGTCGCGGTCGGCGTCGGATGGTACCAGGACAGGCCGGTGAACACGCGCGCGAGGCCGGAGATGTCGGCCGACGTGTAGGTCGGGATCGGCTGGTTCTGCGCATTCAGGCGCACCGTGCCGTCCGCGTTCAGCTCATAAAGCCCGATGGTCATGAGCTGCATGATCTCGCGAGCGTAATTCTCGTCCGGCGAGCGGGTGCCGCTTTCCTTCTGGTTGGCCAGATAGGTGAGGTAGCGCCCCATCATCGGGTGCAGCGTCACCTCTTCCATGAGCGTGCGGAAATTGCCGAACGCGTTGCGCCCGAGCATGTCGTAATAGGACGCCGCGCCGCGCGTATCGATGCTGTCGTCGTTGAGCGAGATGACGAAAATCTGCGACAGCGCGAATTTCATCCGCTGGCGCAATTCGTCGCCGCCGACGACAGCCTGCAGCCACCACGATTCATAGAAATGATTGTCGTTGATCGTCGCGTCGGGATCGGTGCGGCGCAGCGCCGTCAGCCGCGCCTCGAGATAGCCCAGATGCGTCTGGTTGTGCGGCGCGCCGGCGATCTGCTGGTTGATCCAGGTTTCGTAGCTCGAATTGGAGACCCGATCGATGCCCGCCGGCGTCGGCCCGAACGTCGCTTGCGTCAGAAACCGCGAGGCCTCCGCGGCCGTCGGCTTCGGCCCCGACGAGCCGCCCGATCCCCCGCCCCCGCCGCCGCCGCACGCGGCCAAAACTAAGACCGCGATCGCGGCCGCCAGACGACGCATGTTGGTCCCCACCTGCGACGCCCCCCGAGGCGAGCATCCCTTAGCCGATGCGCGCACGCCGCGCAGCGATTGTTTGACCGTTCAATCCTAAAAAAAGCGAAATCAAACAGCGTGAATTTCGAGATACTTTTGCGCGTCGCGCCGCGCGAACAGGCGCCGCTGCACGATCGGCGTTCAATGCGGGTGCGGCACTCGACACCGGGTTGGGCCAGGGCTATTGCCAGATGGGGCGTCTGGAATCGCTGACATGCACGGGCGTGACATCGTAGCAGCAGCACGCGTCGGGACCGCGCTCGCGGCCGTCTTCGCCGTCATCGTCCCGTCTTATGCTTTCGCGGATGTTATCGAAGTCGGCGCCGACGGTGCGGTGTTGGTGCATGATCGCCCGTCGCTGTA
>CAZMRN010000029.1:0-11991 GCA_964568575.1 uncultured Caulobacteraceae bacterium | reverse complement strand
GCAACGCCGAGCACCAGATCGAAGCCGTCGGCGAACAGCTGCGCGCGATGATGCCGTGGATCGCCAAGAACAAGCTGGTGGACAAGGCGAAGAATTGACCTGCTCGGACCGCGGGCTCCCGCGCACGGTCCAGACGGATGTGGCCGGGGCGCCGACGGTCCGAATTGAGCGTGGGGCGCGGAGCAGGGACGGCCTCGTCCCTGCTAGGGCCCTTGGCGGGAAAGCATGGAGGCCAGATCTTCCCCGCTCCAAGACCGACGGATGCGCCGCGTCACAGCGTTAAAGCGATGATGCCCCCCGCTCTCACCCGTCGCTGCGTGGTCGCCGCCGCAGCAGCAGTCTTCGTCGCACGGCCGGCGTTCGCTCAGGCCCCGGATTACCGCGCGGCCGCCGCCTACAGCGCCGCGCGGCGTGGGGTTTCGCTTGTGGTCATGCGCGGCGATGCGGTCGTGTTCGAAGATTATCCCAATGGCGGCGGCCAGGATCGCGATTGGGAGCTGGCGTCGGGCACAAAAAGCTTCACCGGCATCATCGCGGCCGCGGCGGTGCAGGACGGCCTCTTGCGCCTCGACGAGCGCGCCGCCGAAACGCTTGCCGAATGGCGCAACGATCCGCGCAAGAGCCAGGTCACCATCCGTCAACTTTTGTCGCTCGACAGCGGGATCGCCCCAGGCGGGATCGGCCGCGCGCCGCCCTATGCCGACGCCGTCGCGCTCCCCGCGATCGCAGAACCTGGCGCGCGGTTCTCCTACGGACCCGGGCCCTTCCAGATTTTCGGCGAGATCATGCGGCGCAAGCTCGCCGCCGCGCGTCTCGACGTCGACCCACTCGCTTATCTGCGCCGGCGCGTGCTCGATCCGATCGGCGCAGCGCCCACGGGATGGCGCCGCGGTCCCGATCAGATGCCGCTCCTGCCGCAAGGCGCGCAATTCACGGCGCGCGCCTGGGCGCGGTTCGGGCGCTGGGTTCTGCGCGGCGGCGACGGCCGCGTCGATGCGCGCGCCCTCGTCGATAACTTTCAGCCCAGCGCGGCCAATCCCGGTTACGGCATGTCGTGGTGGCTTTTGCGCCCCGGCCTGATCCCGCCGGGACCGCGCCAGATCATGGCGATCGCGCCGGAGGGGTATGCGGCGCTCGGCGATGCGCGCATGGCCGCCGGCGCCGGCGATCAGCGGCTTTATCTTTTGCCTGAGCGCGATCTTGTCGTTGCTCGTCAAGCGCCGCTCACATGGCGCGATCTCGGCGGGCGCCGCGACGGCCTGCCATGGGACGACGCCGCTTTCCTGCGCTTGCTCTTGGGCGCCTGAGCGCGCACACAGCCTCCATCGACAAGGGAGGCGCGCATGGCGGACACGGCTCAACACCCCATCGGCTCGGGCTTCGGCATACGCACGACGGCGCGCGAAGCGCTTGGCGGGCGCAGACTCGACGGCCTGATCGCCATCGTCACCGGCGGCTATTCTGGCCTCGGCCTTGAAACCACGCGCGCGCTCGCCGAAGCGGGCGCGACCGTCATCGCGCCGGCGCGCACGCCGGACAAGGCGGCCGCCGCACTGGCGGGGATCGCGGGCGTCGAACACGCCAGCCTCGATCTCGCCGATCCGGCTTCGATCGACGCCTTCGCCGATGCTTTCCTCGCTTCGAAACGAAAGCTGCACATCCTGATCAACAACGCCGCCATCATGGCCTCGCCGCTGATGCGCGACGCGCGCGGCTATGAGGCGCAATTCGCCACCAATCATCTCGGCCACCATCATCTCACGGCGCGGCTTTGGCCGGCGCTGATCGCCGCGCAAGGCGCACGCGTGGTGGCGCTGTCGTCGATCGGCCATCGCCGCAGCGCGGTGAATTTCGAGGACCCGCATTTCAACACGCGCCCTTACGACAAGTGGGAGGCCTATGGGCAGGCCAAGACCGCAAATGCGCTGTTCGCCGTCGGGCTCGACAAGCGCGGGCGCGACCATGGCGTGCGCGCCTTCGCCGTGCATCCCGGCGGCATCATGACCGACCTGCAGCGCTTCATGCCCAAGGAAGAGCAGATGGCGATGGGCTGGATCGACGCCGAAGGCCGCGTCAATGAGCGCTTCAAAACGCCCGAGCAGGGCGCCGCCACCAGCGTGTGGTGCGCCGTCAATGCGCAGCTCGACGGCAAGGGCGGCGTCTATTGCGAAGATTGCGACATCGCCGAAGCGGTGAGCGCCGACGATCCGGGCTGGTCGGGCGTGCGGCCCTGGGCGATCGATCCGGCGCAGGCCGAACGCCTGTTCACGCTGAGCGCGGCGATGACGGGCGCCGCCATCGGCTGAGTGCTGCGACCTTTAGAAAAGCTGCGGCGCAAAGCGGCGGGGCCTGTGCGATGCAGGGCCATGCTTCGTCGCACGTTTCTCATCGCCGCCGCCGCGACGCCCGCTTTCGCGCAAGCCGTGCCCACCGGCGCAGAGGGCGATCCGCGGCCGCGCTTCTACGCGCTGATTAACCAGCCCGCGCCGGATTTCGCCTTCCCCAAGCGCGGCGGCGGCCAAGCGCGGCTCGCCGATTATCGCGGCAAGACGCTCATCCTCGCCTTCGGCGGATTGTGGTGCCCCGATTGCGTGCGCGATGGGCCGAACGTCAATGCGCTGGCCCGCCGCGTCGCGCGCGACCGGCGGCTCGCCTTCCTCTATCTGCACACGCGCGACCGCTTCGGGCGCTGGGGGTCGGTCGACGCCTATTTTGCGGAATACGGCTACGATTATCCCGTCGCGTTCGATCCCTCGCGCACCTGGGCGCGCGAGACGTATCGCATCGAGTGGAGCCCGAGCTATCTGATCATCGATCCGCGCGGCGTGATCCGCGCCTGGCGCACGGATCTGGAAGCGACCGGCGCGCAGGATCTTATCGCGCAGGCGCAAACGATCGCCGCGGCGCGCTAGCGCGTTTGTTGGCCGCCCTTTCGCTCGCAGGATGGACGTCCGCTTGGGCCGACGCCGCTTTAGCGCACGATCCTGTGCACCGCGGTGGCGGCCATCGCGCGTCGGCCGTCCGCGGCGATCGCTTCCCCGCTGAGGAAAACCAGATTGCGCGTCGCGCGAACGATCTCGACGCGCGGCGCGGCGGCGTCGGCCTGCTGATCGAGCATATCGACCGCAAGCGACACCAGCTGCGTCGGCGCCTTGGCGGCTTCGGCCGCAGCGCTGGCCATCGCCTCGGTCATGGCGGTCATCAGCATGACGTCGCGAGTCACGCACGTCCCCCGAAAGCCTTGATGGCCGCCGCGGCGATCTCCTCGCCCCATTCCTGCACGAAATGACCGCCGCCCTTGATGATCAGCGGCTCGGGGCAGCCGCGGATCGAGGCGCGCACGCGCGCCATCACGTCGGGGCCGAGCACGGGATCGGCGTCGCCGACCGCCATGAAGCTTTCGCCGCTCCAGCGGTCTCGCCAGAATGTTTCCGCTTCGCGCGAAAGAACGGCGAAGGGATCGTCGGCGCGCGTCGGAACCAATTGCGGGAAGCGCTGCGCGCCGACTTTGTAGGCGATGTCGGGAAAGGGCGCATCATACGCGGCGATTTCGGCGGGCGTCAGGTGCGGCGTTCCGCGCGCGATCAATTGGCCGCACGGCAGGTCTGGCGTATTGGCGGCGTAGGCGCGCCAGGCGATGAAGCCTTGCGAAGGCTCAGCGCCCGTGGCGAAGGCGGTGTTCATCACGATCAGGCGGCGATAGCGCTCCGGATCGTCGAGCGGCAGCGTCAAGCCGATCAGGCCGCCCCAATCCTGCACCACGAGCGTGACGTTGCGCAGATCAAGCCGCCGGATCAGCGCCAGGATCGCGGCGCGATGAAAATGCGGCGTGTAGACGGACGGATCGGTCGGCTTGTCAGAGCGTCCGAAGCCGAAGAAATCCGGCGCCACGACGCGCGCGCCTGCAGCTAAAAACACGGGGATCATGCGCCGATAAAGATAGGCCCAACTTGGTTCGCCATGTTGGCAATAGAACACCGGCGCGTTCTTCGGCCCTTCGTCGATATAGTGCAGGCGCAGGCCCTCGAAGCCCGGCAGATCGTCCGCGTAGCGCGGCGCATAGGGCCAGCCGGGGAGATCGGCGAACCGCGCGTCCGGCGTGCGCACAGCGGCGATGGCGCTCATTTCGCCAGCCCTGCATGGCGCATGATGGCGCTGCGGATGCGATCGTGGGCGACGTCCGCGTCAGCCCATTCCCCGACGCTGGCGGATTTGCCGTGCTCGAGATCCTTGTAGTGGCGGAAGAAGTGGTCGATCTGCGCCACGAGCAGCGGGGGCAGATCGCTGAATGTGCGCACATTGGCGTAGAACGGATTGAGGCTGTCGACCGGCACTGCGAGCACCTTTTCGTCGACGCCTTTTTCGTCGCTCATCAACAGCACGCCGACAGGCCGCGCCCGGATTACGCAGCCCGCAACCACCGGCATCGGCGTCACGACGAGAATGTCGAGCGGGTCTTCGTCCTCGCCCAGCGTGTTCGGAATGAAACCGTAATTGGATGGGTAGATCATCGAGGTGTGCAGGAAGCGGTCGATGAAGAGCGCGCCGGATTTCTTGTCCAGCTCGTACTTTACCGGCAGACCGCCCTGCGGAATCTCGACAAAGGCGTTCACCTCGTGCGGCGGGTTGCGCCCCGGCGGGATGGCTGAAATGTCCATGGATCACATGTGCTTCTTGAGGGGAACGAGATCGGGATAAACGGGCTCGCGCTTTTCCTGCTTGGCCTTGAAGGCCTCCATCATGTGCGGCGGCGCGAACATGCCGGTCTGCCACACTGCGATGTAATCCAGCGCATCCTTGATCGTGTGGTCGCGCGCATAATTGATCATCACTTTCGAGCCCGCCACCGCCACCGGGTTTTTCGAGGCGATCTCGCGCGCGGTCTCCATCACGCCGGCGATCAGCGCCTCATGGGTGGGATAGATCTCGTTGACGAGGCCGATCTCGCGGGCGCGCTGCGCGCTCAGGCGCCGGCCGGTATAGGCCAGTTCGCGCACCCAGCCTTCAGGGATCAGCTTGCACAGCCGCGGGAACGTGCCGACGTCCGCCGTCATCCCAATATTGATTTCCTGGATGCAGAAGAAGGCGTCTTCCGTGCAATAGCGGATGTCGCAGGCGGAGGTGAAATCCACCGCGCCGCCGATGCATCCGCCCTGGATCGCCGCGAGCACGGGAATGCGCGCTTCGTCGAGGCAGGAGAAGGTCTCCTGCAGATGCAGCACATGGCGGCGGAACGCTTCGTTCTGCACGTAGCGGTCGCCGGAGCCGGCGCTGACGCCCTCGCCGTCGGTGAACACCGAAAGCTCCATCCCGGCGGAGAAATGTTTGCCGGTGGAAGAAATGACGATGACGCGCGCGCGGGCGTTGTGATCGATGTCGCGCACGATGGCCGGCAATTCGTTCCAGAAGGCGCGGTTCATGGCGTTCATCGCCTGCGGCCGGGCGAGCTGGATGTGCGCCACGCCGTCCGCGATCGTCACGTCGAAGCAGGTGGGGGTGAAATCTGTCATGGTCCGACCTCCTGGCTCGCGCTTAGCACGCAGGCCCGCGGCGGGCGAGGGGGCGGGGCTGGCGCGCGGTCGCGAAGCTCGGCAAGCTTGCCCGACAGAAGGCGCGAGGGAGACGAAGATGCATCGGCGCGGGTTCGTCACGGCCCTGGCGGGGTTCGCCGCCGCGCCAGCCGCACACGGCCAGACGCGGCCGCTGCTCGACGCCTTGACCCAGCGTGACGCCTCGCGCGGGGTTGTCGAAGCGCTGGGCCTCGCGGCGACCCGCGCGACCGATCGCCTCGGCCGCGCCAACGGGTTCTGGAGCGATCCGCATGTGCGCATTCCGTTGCCGGATCAGCTGGCGGGCCTGCAGCGCACGCTGCGGCCGATCGGGATGTCGGGGCCGCTCGACGATCTGGAGCAGCGGCTCAACCGCGCCGCCGAGCAGGCGATGCCGGAGGCGGGCCGCATTTTCCTCTCAGTGATCCGCAGCCTCACCATCGCCGACGCCGTCCAGATCGTGCGCGGCGGGGACAATGCGGCCACGCTGTTTCTGCGCGAGCGCACCGCGCCGCGCCTGACGCGCCTGATCACGCCGATCATGCGGCGCACCTTGACCGAGTCCGGCGCGTTCCAGCTCGTCGATGCGGTCGCGCGGCGCTACCAGCTGCGCAGCCTGTTGGGCGATTATCGCGACGACGTCACCGATTTCGCCGCCTCGCGCGCGCTCGACGGGGCGTTCACCTATATCGCGAGCGAAGAGCGCGCCATTCGCCGCGATCCTGTGCGCCGCACGAGCGACATCCTGCGTCGGGTTTTCGGCTCTTGACGGTTTCGCCTGCGGCGTGCGCAGCGTGCCGGGCGCGCCAATCCGCGCTAAGGTGAGGTCATGACCGGCGCTGCGGAACCCTTTCGTCGTGTGCGTTTCGCGCTGTCAAAGGGCGAAATGGCCGGCATCGCGTTCGGCGATCCGGCGCGGCCGGTGGATGTGCTGTTTCTCCACGCCACCGGCCTCAACGCCCGCACCTACCGCACCGTGCTGGAGCCGCTCGGCGCGCATTTCCATGTTCTGGCGGTGGATTTGCGCGGCCATGGGCGGTCCTCGCTGCCGGCGAGCCGTCTCAACTACACCTCATGGCGGCGCCATCGCGACGATGTGGTTGCTCTGATCGAGAAACATCTGCGCACGTCGGTGACGCTTGCGGGTCATTCTATGGGCGCCACCACCGGTCTGCTCGTCGCCGCCCACCGGCCCCAGCTCGCGCGCGGTCTGGCGCTGCTCGATCCGGTCATCGCGCCGCCGGGCTTTTACGCGATGGCGCAATGGCCGCTGATGCCGCATGTCTGGCGCTCGACGATGCCGATCGCGAAGAACGCCGGCCGGCGCCGCGCCGATTTTCCCAGCTTCGAGGCCGCGCAGGCGGCGCTCACCGGGCGCGGCTTCTTCAAGACTTTTCCGGCGGATGCGCTCGCCGATTATGTCGCCGATGGTTTCGTCGAAAGCGACGGCGGCGTGACGCTCGCGTGCCGTCCGGAATGGGAGCAGGCGACGTTCGCCGCGCAACGTCACGATCCCTGGCGGGCGCTGATGCGCGCGCCTGATCCGCTGATCATTCTGCGCGCCGAGCACGGCTCGACGTTTCGCGCCGAAAAACGCGTCGTCGCAATGCGCCCGACGGCGCGGATCGCGATGGTGGAAGGCGCCACGCACGCCTTCCCTCTTGAACGCCCCGACCGCGCCCGCGCCGCCATCGAAACCGCCGCGCTCTCGGCGCGCGGCAAGGGGTATTCGTTGGTGGAGTGAGGTGGGAATTGGTGAGTAGGCAGTAGGCGGTAGGCAGTAGGCAGTAGGCAGTGCGACTTCGCCGCGCCATCACCCCGGCCTCGCGCACCGGGGGCCGGGGTCAATGTTTTCTATCTCTGGAAAATAGGCCCCTGATCGGCGTGCGGCCGTCCGGGGCGATGGTTGCGCGTTAATCGCCGCGCTCAGCACTGCCCACTGCCTACTGCCTACTCACTACTCACTTCAGATGCTCATCCCCGCCACCGCGGTCGCAGCCAGCGCGGCGCGGTGTTCCGCCGGCGGGGCGATGGTTTTGCGCGTGTCGAGATCGAACGTCACCGCCACCGCCTCCGCCGTGGCCCAGGCTTCGCCGGTGACCGGATCGAGCACCCAATGGCCGAGGCGATGGGTTTTTTCCGCCACCTCGATCACGCCCGAGCGCGCTTCGAGCAGATCGCCCGCGCGCGGCCAGCGGCGATAGGCGATGCGATATTCCAGAACCGCCCCTCCGGTGCGGCGCGTCTCGCCTGATGGGGACGCCAACTCCGCGGCGCGGCGCCGCCACTCGGCAAGGATGTTCGGCACCGCGTCCGACACGCGCCCGATGAACAATTCCGGACGCATCCAGCCGAACGCGTCGAGGTGATCGGGCGTCACCGCGAAGCGGCCCACGAGCGGCACGCCGAGCGCATCGGCGCGCTTCAGGCTCGCTTCGCCCCACTGCGCATCGAGCGACAAGGAGCGCGGCGCGCCATGGGCCGGCACGCTGCAGGCAAGCGCTGCGCTCGCCGCGCGCGTGCTTTGCGAAAACGGAAACGCCCTGAGGTCGCGCGGCTCCATGTGCGCGACGCGCGTGCGGAACGTCGCGGCGGGCGCGCCGTCGGCGTGGGTCAATTCCTGAAAGATCACCGCATGGCTGTCGTCCATCGACACGACGCCCCCGCGCATGCGCAGCGGCTGCCCCGGCCGCACTTCCTTCAGGAAGCGGATATGCTGATCCACCGGCGTCAGCGTCGCCGCGGCGCCCACGGCGAACGCGGCGCGCATGCCCATGGCGTGCGCCAGGATCGCCAGCCCCTCCATCGCGCGCGCCACATAGAAGCGCACATTGAGGTGGCCCATCTCATCGCATTCCCACGTATTGGCCGAGCCGCGGTAGAGATCGACGGGCAGGGAAGCAGGCGGCGCATCCGGCGCGCTCATGCGGCGGCTTGGCATTGCGCGCACACCCCGCTCGCTTCGATGACCGTGCGGCGGATCTGGAACCGCGCGGCGGCGGCGGCTTGATCGAGATCGACCACGGCATGCCCGGCGTCGATCTCCTGCGCGTCGCCGCAGGCGTCGCAGATCAGGAAGATCGTCGTGCGCGCGCACGCGCCGACGCCGCACGCGGCGAACGCGTTCAAGCTCTCGATGCGGTGCGCGAGACCAAGGCGGACGAGAAAATCCAGCGCGCGATAGACGGTCGGCGGCTTCGCCGCGCCGCCTTCGCCGCCCATTTTGGCGAGCAGGTCATAGGCCTTGGCGGGGCCGCCCTCGGCCCACAGCAATTCGAGCACTTTTTGCCGGACCGGCGTCAGCGTCTCGCCGGCGCCGGCGCAGACGCGCTGCGCCTCGACCAGCCGCGCGGCGCGGTCCTCAGGATGGGCATGGTGGCTGTGCATTGCGCCATCATCGCAGGTCGCGGCGCCCCGGAAAAGGGCTTGACCGTGATATACTATAACATACAACGTGGGTCCAGAGGAGCAATGGAGCCGCACATGCGCGTCACGTCCACGGCCGTCCTGTTCGCGATGCTGGCCGCGCCGGCCATGGCGCAGTCTCCCGCCTCCGGTCCAGGGGAGGCGGCGCCGGAGATCATCGTGACCGCGCCGCTCGAGGGCGCGGCCTTTGAGAGCCTGCAGGGCGCCGCTGCGCTGAGCCGGGACGACATCATCGCGACGCTTAATCGCGGCCTCGGCGACACGCTCGACGCGCTGCCCGGCGTGTCGACGACGTACTTCGGCGCCGGCGCCAGCCGCCCGATCATCCGCGGCCTCGGCGAGGACCGCGTCCGCGTGCTGCAGAACGGCGTTGGCGCCATCGACGCCTCGACCGCCAGCCCGGATCACGCCGTGACCTCCGACGGTCTCGACGCCGAGCGCATCGAGGTGCTGCGCGGCGCAGCCGCCTTGGCCTATGGCGGCAACGCCGTCGGCGGCGTGGTCAATGTCATCGACCAATCGATCCCGACGCGCGCGCCGGCGAACGGCTTCGCCGCGCAAGCGCTCGCGGGCGCGACCTCCGTCGATGACGGCTGGCAGGGCGAGGCGCGCCTCGTGGGCGCCCTGGCGGGTCCGTTCGTCGCCGGCCTCAGCGTCGCTGCGCGCAACGCCGACGATTACGCCATCCCCGATCAGCCGACGGACCGCGCGCTGAATTCCTGGGCCGAGAGCCGCGCCTTCGCCGGCGGCGCCGCGATCGTCGACGCTTGGGGCCATGTCGGCTTCGCGGTGAAGCGCAGCGAAAACGAATACGGCTTGCCGCCGGAGGACGCGAGCGAACCCGGCGGCCGCATCGATCTGGAGCAGACGCGCTACGAAGCGCGCGGCGACGTCGCCATGCGCCTGGGTCCGTTCGATCGCGCCGATTTCGCGCTGCAGGTCGGCGATTATCAGCACACGGAATTCGAAGGCTCGGGCGAGCCCGGAACCCGCTTCACCAATGAAGGCTGGGAAGCGCGCATCGAGGCGCATCACGCCGGTCTCGGCGATGCGCTCGACGGCGCGGTGGGCGTGCAGGCGTCCGACATCGACTTCGCGGCGGTCGGCGAGGAGGCGTTTCTTACGCCGACGCAGACCCAAGTGCTCGGCGCCTTTGTGATCGAACGCTGGGAGTCCGGCGCGTGGGGCCTCGAAGGCGGCGCGCGCGTCGAGCGCACCGAGCACGACAATGTCGTTTTCGGCGGGCGCGACTTCGATGCGACGAGCGCGTCGGTCGGCGTTTTCGCGCGGCCTGCTGCGGGCTGGTTCGCCGCCGCCACGCTGGCGCGCACGGAGCGCGCGCCGAGCGCGGTGGAGTTGTTCTCCGACGGGCCGCACCTCGCGACGGCGAATTACGAGATCGGCGATCCCGGGCTGGACGTCGAAGTCGCGACGTCGTTAGAGGCGTCGCTGCGCTATGCGGCGCCGCGGCTGCGCGTGGAGGTCAATCTCTATCGCGCCGAATTCGACGATTACGTCGCGCTCGTCGATACGGGAACGGTGTTCTGGGCGGACGAAGACGCAGGCCTCGAAGGGTTCGCGCCGAGCGCGGACGATCCCGTCATTCCCGCCGGCGCCGAGACGCTCCCGGTGTTTCAGTTCTCGCCGCGCGACGCGACGTTCGTCGGCGGCGAAATCTCTGCTGCGGCTCAGGTCGCGACGATCGGCGCCTTCGCCATCGGGGTGGACGGTGCGGTCGATTATGTGCGCGCCTCGTTCGACGGAGAAGGCGCAGCGCCCCGCATCCCGCCGCGCGCGCTGACCTTGGGCGTGACCGCCGACAGCGCGCGGTTTTCCGCGCGTCTCGAAGTCGTGGACACCGCCAGGCAGGACCGCGTGGCCGCGTTCGAGACCGAGACGGAGGGCTTCACCTTCGTCAATGCGCGCCTCGCTTTCCGCCCGCAGGGCGAAGATGGGCCGCTGACGCTGCTCCTCGATGCGCGCAATCTGGGCGACGAGCTTGGCCGCGTGCACGCGTCGTTCCTGAAGGACGAATTTCCGCTGCCGGGGCGCGCCGTCCGCGCGGCGATCGTGGCGCGCTACTGAGCGCGCGGCGATCTTGGCGCGCTGCAGAGCGCGCGCCGGCGCTCCAGAAAATTTTTCGGCGCGCGCTCTCGCGGAACTTTACAAGAACATCGGACTCGCCTAGAACAAGAACATACTCGGAACATCCAGAAAGGGCGGGCGATGTTGAACATGGTTTTTCGCGGGGCGTCGGGGCGTGCGCATCGGTTTTCCGCCCATCGCCCGGATGAGGCTTTTCCGCATGCGCCGGCGGTTTATTGTTTCGCGCGCCCGACGCCCGACGGCCGCGGCTGGACGCCGCTGTTCCTGTCGCGCACCGCAAACCTCGCCGCGCGCCTCGCCGCGCACGAAAGCTGGCCAGAGGCGCGGCTCCTGGGGGCCACCCACATCCTCGTGCATCAGCGCGAAGAGCGCGACGTGCGCGAGTTCGTCGAAGCGGATCTTATGGTGGTGTTGAAGCCGATCATGAACGGCGCGCTGCTGGATGCGGATGAAGTAAGCGGCTTCGAAGAGGATGAAGTCGCCCCGCGCATGGTTTGGGCGGCGTAACCTCCCGCCGCTGTCTGCGCCGCACCCGTCTCCATCCGGGCGCGGCGTTTTTTTTTGCGCGAGCCGGTCAAAGGCCCAATTGCCGGGCGGCGAGGTCGCGCATGATTTCCTCCGAGCCGCCGCCGATCGCGTTGACGCGCACTTCGCGATAGATGCGCTCGACGCGCGAGCCGCGCATGAAGCCTGCGCCGCCAAGAATTTGCGTCGCCTCGCGCGCGCAAAAATCGAGCGTTTCTGTCGCCTGCACCTTGAGCAGGCACAAATCCGCCACCGGCGTTTCGCCGTTCTGCACGCGCCAGGCGCAATGCTCCAGATAGGCGGTCGTGGCGTTCACCCGCTGGATCATTTGCGCGATCTTGTGGCGGATCACCTGATGGTCGGCGAGGCGCTTGCCGAACGTCTT
>CAZMRN010000028.1:0-12592 GCA_964568575.1 uncultured Caulobacteraceae bacterium | reverse complement strand
CGTGCGCGCCGCGGGCCGAGACCACGCGCACGCTGACGGCGGCCGACGTGCACCGGCCCGACTACCCCACGGTCGTCGCCGTGCGCTGGATCGGCGACGCGCTGGAGCGCGAAACGCAAGGCCGTCTCAGGCTGCGCCACTATCCATCCGGCCAATTGGGCGCCGAAGACGACACGATCGGCATGGCGCGCTTCGGCGCACTCGATTTCGCCCGCATCAACGCCGCCGCCCTCAACAATCGCGTGCCGCAGACGCGCGCCTTGTGCCTGCCGTTCGTCATCCGCTCGGTCGCGCACCTGCATGCGGTGGTCGACTCCGCCATCGGCGCAGAGATTCGCGGCGCCTTCGCTGGCGCTGGTCTTGTGGCGCTGGCGATCTATGACGCGGGCGCGCGCTGCATCTACAATGTTCGGCGCGACGTGCATACGCCAGCCGATCTGCGCGGACTCAAAGTGCGCGCGCCGCAATCGGACGTGTTCCTGCGCATGGTCGCCGCGATGGGCGCCAACCCGACGCCGTTGCCGGTCAATGGCGTGTTCCAGGCCCTGTCGACGCACTTGATCGACGGCGCGGAGAACAATTGGCCGACATACGATTCCGCACGGCATCTTGAGATGGCGCGCCATTGGTCCAACACCGAGCACAGCTACGCGCCGGAATTCCTCGTAATGTCGCAGGCGCGGTATGACGCGCTTGCGCCGCAGGACCGGGACCTCGTGCGCGCGCTGGCGCTGCAATCGGCAGGCCCGATGCGGACGCACTGGGCCCAATTGAACGCCGACTCGCGCAGGCGCGCGCTCGCCGCCGGGATCGTCGAAACCGAACCCGATCGCGAGGCGTTTCGCGCCGCCGTCGCCGGCTTCGTCGCCGAAGAAGCCCGCGCCGCCGATATCGGCGCTCTGATCGCGCGCATCCAGGCGATGGCCGCGTGATGGCGCAGGCCGCCGACGCGCGCCGCACGCTGCTCGACCGCATCGAGCAGGGCGCGCTCATCATTGCGGCGCTCAGCCTCGCCGGCGTCGTCGCCTGCCAAGCTTGGCAAGTGTTTTCGCGCTATGTGCTCAACGCGGCGCCAAGCTGGACCGATCCGGCCGCGCTGCTGCTGATCTCCAACGCCGCGATGCTCGGCGCCGCCGTGGTCACGCGGCGCGAGACGCATTTCGCCTTTGCGGGCCTGGTCTCGGCCGCGCCGCCCGCGCTGGCGCGCGCGCTGCGCTGCTTCAGCGATGCGACGCTGATCGCACTGGGGCTGGCTTTGCTTTGGATCGGCGCAAACCTGGCGGCGGGCGATCTTCACGTCGCCATGGCCGGCGTGCCGCTGCCGGTTGGCATGCGGTATCTGCCGATGAGCCTGGGCGGCGCGCTGATCGCGCTGTTCGCCGGCGAACGCCTCGCGCTGCGTATGAAGGGAGGCGCTTAGCGCGATGGCGATCTTGTTCATCACCTTCGCGCTGCTGTTGGCGCTGGGCGCGCCGGTTGCGGCCGCTCTGGCGATCGCGACGTTCGCCACGCTGGCGTCGCTCGGCGTTCCGTTTGAAGCGGGCGTGCAGCAGATGACCTCCGGCGTCTCGTCGATCTCGCTGATCGCGATTCCGCTATTCATCTTCGCCGGCGAATTGATGCTGCGCGGCGGCATTTCCGAACGCATCATCGCCTTTGCGGCGGCGCTCGTGGGGCGATTGCGCGGCGGCCTGGCGCAGGTGACGGTGGTGTCGTCGACGCTGTTCGGCGGCGTCTCGGGGTCTGCGATCGCCGACGTTTCGGCCGTCGGCGGCGCGATGATCCCGCAAATGATCCAGCGCGGCTATGATCGCGATTACGCCGTCAATGTCACAGTATCGGCCGCGCTCGTGGCGCTCCTTCTGCCGCCGTCGCACAACATGATCCTTTATTCCGCTGCGGCGGGCGGGGGCATCTCGATCACCGATTTGTTCCTGGCCGGCGTCGCGCCGGCGCTGCTGTTGGCGGCGTCGGTGATGGCGGTGACCTATGTGCTTGCGCGTCTACGCAGGTATCAAGGCGAGACCTTCCCCGGCTTCGCGGCCTTGGCCGTGCGCCTCGTGGCGGCGATCCCGGGCCTGATGCTTGTCGCGATCATTTTTTTCGGCATCCGGTCGGGCGTGTTCACTGCGGTGGAGAGCGCGACTGTCGCCGTGCTCTACGCGATCGCGGTGTCGGCGCTGGTCTATCGGGCGCTGCGGTGGAGCGATTTCGTCGAGGCGTGCCTGGGCGCAGTGCAGACGACGGGAAAAATCCTGCTGGTGATCGCGGCGGCCGCGGCTTTCGGCTGGACGATGGCCTATCTCGAAGCGCCGCGGCTCGCGGTGGAATGGATGCAGTCGGTCGCGCACGACGAGACGACCGTGCTGATCGCGATGGTGATCGCGCTCTTGCTGCTCGGCACGTTCATGGACATGGCGCCGCTGGTGATCATCGCCACGCCGGTGTTTCTGCCCGTGGCGCGCGCTTACGACGTCGATCCCGTGCATTTCGGCGTGATCATGATCCTCTCCTGTGGGATCGGCTTGATCACGCCGCCGGTCGGTTCGGTTCTGTTCATCGGCGCCTCGATCGGCCAAGTGCCGATGGAGCGCGCCGTGCGCGGCCTTTTGCCGTTCTACCTGGCGATGACGCTCGTGCTCGCCGCCGTGGTGCTTTATCCGCCCCTGTCCTTGACGTTGCCGGCGCTGCAGCGCTGAGGCGCGCGGGCTCTGCGCCGGAGCGCATCGTCACTTCCAGCCGCAGGCTGGTCTCGGCGCGGCTGCGCGCTTTTCTGGATGAGGCGGCAGCAGGGCTTGCCAACGTCTCCTTCTGAACCGCGCAATGATTGCGCGGCGCCGGCAAACGTTCTTTGATGCGCGCGCATGTCGCGCGCGGCGCGCGACGGATGGGGAGCAGCTTTATGGCGAGCGAAGGTCGGTTCTTGACGACGCATGTGGGCAGCCTGCCGCGCCCGGCCGATCTCATCGACATCATGTTCGCCCGGGAGGACGGCCTGCCGCTCGATCCCAAGGCGGTGGAGGCGCATATCGACGCCGCCGTGCACGCCATCGTCGCGCGCCAAGTGGAGGCCGGGCTCGACATCGTCAATGACGGCGAAATGTCGAAGCCGAGCTATGCGACCTATATCAAGGATCGCCTGAACGGCTTCGGCGGCGCCGGCAATTCCTACGTGTTCCAGGACATCGAGGATTTCCCCGCCATCAAGGCGCGCATTTTCGCCGATCCCGGGCGCAAGCACCGCAAGACGCCGGCGTGCAACGGGCCGATCTCGGTGAAGGATATGGAGGCGCCGGGCGAGGATGCGCGCCGCCTCAAGGCCGCGCTCGCCAAGCATGCCGGCGCGCGGCCGTTCATGAGCGCAGCCTCGCCGGGCGTGACGACGTTGTTTTTCGGCAACGAATATTATCCGAGCCACGAAGACTATCTGTTCGCCGTGGCCGAGGGGTTGCGCCACGAATACGAAACCATCGCGGCCGCCGGCATCACGCTGCAGATCGATTGCCCCGATCTCGCGATGGGTCGGCATACGCAATACGCGCATCTCGACCTCAGCGGCTTTCGCGACCGCATGGCGCTGCATGTCGAGGCGCTGAACCGCGCGGTCGCTAATATCCCGGCCGAGCAGCTGCGCATGCACATGTGCTGGGGCAATTATCCGGGGCCCCATCATTGCGACGTGCCGTTCAAGGACATTATCGACATCGTTTGGCGCGCGAAGCCGCAAACGATCCTGTTCGAGGCGGCCAATCCCCGGCACGCGCACGAATACGAAATGTTCGAGAGCATCAAACTGCCGGAGGGCAAGATCCTCGCGCCCGGCGTGATCGAGTGCCAATCGAACTATATCGAGCATCCCGAACTCGTCGCCCAGCGCATTGCGCGCTACGCCCATCTGGTCGGGCGCGACAATGTCGTCGCCGGCGTCGATTGCGGCTTTTCCATTCATGTCGGCTCGGGCGGGGTCGATCCGGGCGTGGCGTTCGCAAAGCTGCGCGCGCTGGCGGAAGGCGCGCGTCTCGCGTCAAAGCGGTTCTGGCCCTGAAGCCGCGCACGCCTCGCGCAGAAAAGACGCGACGACGGCGTTGTACACGGCCGGCGCGCACAGATTGCACAAATGCCCGGCGTCTGGAATCTCGGCCCGGCGCGCGCGCGGCATGCGGGCGGCGAGCGCATCGGCGGCTGCGCGGCGCCATGCCGTGTCGCGAGAACCGGTGATCGCCAGCGCCGGCGCGCCGATGTCGGCGACATCCAGATCGTCGGACGCAATCGGCCCGGCAGCCAACAGATCGCGGCCGCGATAATCGCGCAGCATCGCTTCGGCGGTTTCCGCGGCGGCGGCGTTGGCGGTGCGCATCAGAGGATGACGACGCCATTGCGCCTTCATCGCCTCCAAGCGCCCTTCGCGCGCCAGCGCGGCCCACGCGGCGATGGGAATTGCCTCGCTGTCTTGCGGATGCGGGCCCGGACCGACGAAGGGCGCGCCCTGTAAGATGAGCGCGTCGGCGCGATCGGGAAAGCGCGCAGCGAAATCGAGCGCCACGCGACCCGCCTGCGACATGCCGACGATGACGCCACGCTCGGCGCCGACATAATCGAGCAGCCGCGCGATGTCGTCAGGCTCGCGCGCCAGATCGGGCGGCGCGCTCGACAGTCCGAAACCGCGCCGATCCGGCGCGATCACGCGGAAGCCCGGCAAAAACGCTGCGATCTGCGGCGCCCACATCCGGCGATCGAGCGTCCATCCGTGCAACAGCACGAGGGCCGGCCCCGACCCGGCGATTACGCACGACAGCGCGCCGCCGTCGACGGGGATCGCGCGCGGCGCCGCATCGACGGTTTCAGCGCCGGCCATCCCAGCGAACGACGCCGCGGCGATCGCCTTAATGGGCGTGTTCGCGGCGATACGTGTTGTTGCTGGTGTGATCGCCGGCGAGCCAGCGGCGGAGCTCGGAATGCGCTTTGCGGCGCCATTCTTCCTGGTCCTTCACCGCAACTTCGTCGTCGCAGCAGAACTCCACGATCATGCCGTTCGGATCGGTCGCGTAGACCGAGCGGCAGTAACCGTGCTCGAGGATGAAATGCTCGGGCTCCTTGTAGCCGGCGGCCTTGAGGCGACGCTCGATATCGTCCTGCGTCTGCTTGTCGACATTGAGCGCGATGTGATGGAACGGCGTGAACGGCATTTTCGGGCCGAACAATTCCTGATCCGCGGGATCGGCGAATTGGAAGAAGGCCAGCGCGCTGCCGTCGGCGAGGCCGAAGAAGGTGTGCATGTAGGTGCGCACCGCGCCGAACAATTCGTCGCTTTCGCAGAACGTCGACATCAGCGGCAGGCCGATCACGTCCTCATAGAATTTGCGCGTCGCCTCCATGTCGCGCGTGACATAGGCGGTGTGGTGCAGGCGGGCCGGCAATCCGCTCGCCGCCGGCTTGGCCTTCTTTTGCGCGCTCCCGAAAATGCCCATCGTGATGCTCCCATTTGCACATCGCGTCGATCACGCCGCCTGGATGTTCTGAGCATTTACCACGCGCCTGATCGCCGCTCAATTCGTTTTACGAATATTTCTTCGATAGACGAAGCTTAACCGCGCCCACGCACCAATTGTGCGGTGATTTCCGCGACATGCCGGCCCTGGAACCGCGCGCCGTCCAATTCGTTCGCGCTCGGCTGACGGGCGCCGTCGCCGCCGGTGATCGTGGAGGCGCCATAGGGCGTGCCGCCGCTGATCTCCGCCATCGTCGCATTGCCGGCCCAGGTGTAGGGCAGGCCGACGATGATCATGCCGTGATGCAGAAGCGACACATGCGTCGAAAGGATCGTCGATTCCTGGCCGCCATGCTGGCTTGCGGTCGAGGCGAACACGCTGCCGACCTTGCCGACGAGCGCGCCGGTGAACCAGAGCCCGCCCGTCTGGTCGAGAAAGTTGCGCATTTGCGCGGCCATGTTGCCGAAGCGCGTCGGCGTGCCGATGATGATGGCGTCGTAGTCCGCCAATTCGCCCGGCTGCGCGATCGGCGCGGCTTGATCGAGCTTGTAGCCCGATTGCTGGGCGACGTCGGGCGGCGTCAATTCGGGCACGCGCTTCACCGCAACCTCGACGCCAGGAACGCTGCGCGCGCCATCGGCCACCGCCTGCGCCAGCGTTTCGACATGGCCGTAGCTTGAATAATAGAGCACCAGAACTTTGGTCATCGGCGTCTCCTTGTGCGGCTGAAGCTTCTGCGCCGGCGCCTGTTCCGGCGCCGGCGCAGTCGTTTTCCGTTTGCGCAACCATTTGAACATCACGTCCGGCCGGCGCGCGCGCGATCAGAAATCGCGCGTGAGCTCGATGCCCCAGCGCATGGGCTGGGCGCGGAACAGGAAGCCGCCTGGCGAATATTCGGAATTGTATTCCGTATCCAGGAGGTTCTTCGACCACGCCGTCAGCGACCAATTCGCCGAACGCACGCCGATGCGCAGATCCACCAGATCGACCGGGTCGCGCTCGATGGGTCGCGCGTCGAGAACGAGGCCCGGCGCGCTGAACGGGATCGTGAACACGGTGTCGCCGATGCGGTTGTAATCGAGGCGAATGATGCCTTCGACGCCGTCATTGATCGGCACGGTGTACTGGGCGCCGATATTGAGCGTGTAATCCGCCACCAGCGGCGCCTTGGCGCCGACGACTACAGGATCGGGGAATTCGGTGATTTCGCTGTCGGTGTAGCCGAAGCCGGCGTTGACGGAGAAATTGTCCGTCAGGCGCGCATTCATCTCGAGATCGAAGCCGAGATACTCGACCTCGTCGATATTGCCGAGGTTCTGCGTCGAGTTCGCGGCGAGGAACACGAAATAGTACGTGCCTTCCGCGATCGTGCGATACGCGCTGGCGCTGAAATTGCCGCGCCCGCCGAGGAACGAACCCTTGAGGCCCACTTCCAGCGTATCGGCGGTTTCCTGGTCGAACGTGTCGCCGACATTGAAGAACCCGTTCGCGGCCGCGATGGCGCCGACGCCGGTCTGGTTGAAGCCGCCGCTGCGGAAGCCGCGGCTATAGCTTGCGTACAGGTTCAGATCGTCGCTCGCCTCGTAGCGCAGGATCGCCTGCGGCTGCAGATCGTCCCAGGTTTCGGTGCGCACCAGACCCGTCGCGCAGGTCGGCCCCGGCGTGCACGGCAGGAAACCGGTCGGCGTGTCGGTGGTGTTCTCGCGCTCGTCGTGATCGTAGCGCGCATTGAGCGACAATTCGATCCGATCGGTCAGGTTGGTCGAGGTCGCGAGATAGGCGGCCCAGGCGAATTGCTCCTGGGAATCGGCGAGGTAGGTGAGCTGCGGATTGGCGGGGTTGGCGCTCGGCGCGCCGCGCACCGGAAACACGCCGGCGCCGGTGTCGATCATGTTGCCGGTGATGATTTTCCGATCGGTGGAGAACACCTGCACGCCGGTGATGTAGCGGAAGCGCCGGTCCGACGGCGAAGTGAAGCGGAATTCCTGCGTCAGCGTGTCGACGTCGAGGAACTGGCTCTGGTTGAAGTCGAACGCGATGCGGCTCTGGCCGAACGGATCGAACGGATAACCGTCGCCGGTCAGGATTTCTTCGACGCTGTTGTAGCCGGTGATCGAGGTGAACACGCCATATGGCGCGTCATAGGTGAGCTTCAGCGCGCCGTCATAGATGTCGCGCTCATTGACGCCGGAATTGTTCAGATTGATGTCGCGGCCGGTGAAGTTCGGGTTGTTGAAGTTCGGATCGCCGAAATCCGGCACCACGAAATAGAGCGCGCGCGTCTCCAGCGTGTCGACGGCGAAGCGCAGATCGGCGCTGAAATTTTCCGTCGGCTCATAGAGGAACGACAGGCGCGCGTTCAAATTCTCGACCGGATCGGCCTCTTCTTCCGCCGAAGCGTCGGTGCGATTGACGTTCTCAAGGTGTCCGTCGCTGTCGAGGAAGGAGAGCGCGCCGCGCATCCAGAAGTTTTCTGCGACCGGAACATTGAGCGCGCCCTGCACCTGGTAGCCGGGGCCGGATTCGTAGCCGACGCTGACGCGGCCTTCGAGATCGGCGCTGGGCCGCCGCGTGGTGATCACAATAGCGCCGCCGATGGCGTTGCGCCCATAAAGCGCGCCTTGCGGGCCCTTCAACACTTCGATCTGCTCGATATCGATAAGCGCCTGATTGAATTGCGCGGGCTGCGTCATCGGCACGCCGTCGACGACGATCGCGGCGGACGGCTCGCTGTTGCGCGCCTGCGAGATGCCGCGAATGACGAGGAAGCTGGTGCCGGCGTTCTGCGTCTCCACGAAGGTGACGTTCGGGACCGAGGCGATGAAATCCGCGGGCCGTTCGATGCCGCGCGCCTCGATCGCGGCGGCGTTGAAGGCGGTCACTTGAGCAGGCACGTCCTGAAGCGATTCAGACCGCTGGCGCGCCGTCACGACGATCTCCTCGGCGCCCACGTCGCCGGCATCCTGCGCCAGCGCCAGGCTCGGCGCGGCGAATGCGGCAACGGCGGACGCGCCGAGCAGACCCAAGAATCGCTTGGAACCCATCTTCAACTTCCTCCCCGCAAAGCAGCGTTGCGCTGTCCAAGGCCATCCCAGGCCTCGGCGAGGCGGGCGCACGTCATCGCCAGCCTGCCCTCACTTTGGGCAGACTAGCTTTATTCGAAATACGAAGTCAAGTTCGATATTCGAAGTAATTATCCCGTGAGGGAACGGGCCAGATAGGGCCGCTTCTGCATGGCCGACTGGATCTCGCGCGCGGCCTGCTGCAGCAGCGGCAGACGGGTGCGCACGAGTTCGTCCTGGGAGATGCGCGTCGTGGAGGTGGAGCAATTGATCGCCGAGGTGATCTTGCGGTCGCGGTCGAACACCGGGACGGCCACAGAGACGATCCCGTAATCGAGTTCGTCGAGGGCGGAATCGTAGCCCGTGCGCCGCGCCGCCTCGAGCCGCGCGCGCAAGGCGGACGGCGCCGTCACCGTGCGCTCGGTGAAGCGCGTCAGTTTTGCGGTTTCGAAATAGGTCTCGAGCGCGTCGTCCGGTTGGAACGCCAGCAGCACCTTGCCGAGCGAGGTGGCGTGCGCGGGAAAGCGCGTGCCGACGCTGGCGCTCAGCCGAATGCGCCGCGTCGTCGAGACATGCGCGATATAGAGGATGTCGTGGCCCGACAGCACCGCCATCGATGAGGAATCGCCCGTCTCATCGCGCAAAAACTGCAGATGCGGCAGCGCGACGGTTTCGAGATTCATCGACGACACATAGGCCGAGCCGAACACCAGCACTTCCGGACGCAGCAGGAACCGGCGTCCGTGGCGCGCGACATAACCCAGATGCACCAGCGTATTGAGGCAGCGCCGCGCCACCGCGGGGCTCAGCTTCGTCGCCGCGGCGACTTCGCTGAGCTGCATCTCCGGATGGTCCTGATCGAAGGCGCGCAGCACGGCGAGGCCGCGCTCCAGCGTGGAGAGATATTCGGGGTCCTTGTCCGGCTTGGGCTGGCGCGCCATCGCTTCCTCGTTTGCGGCTGCGCCCTGGTACCGGGGCCCCGACGCGGCCGCAATGCTGCGCGCCCGGATCGCTATTCCGCCGCCGTCGCGGCCGCCCGCGGCGCGCCCAGGATTTCGCCGTTGTGCTCGCCCAGCACCGGCGGCGCGGTCACGCTCAGCGCGCGCTCGCCGTCGAAGCTCAGCGGCGAGCGGATGGTGCGGAAACGGCCCATCGTTGGGTGCGTGGTCTCCACCGTCAGGTTGAGATGCCGCGCCTGGGCGCTGTCGAGCGCTTCGGGTGCGGTGTTGAGCGGCGCGTGGGGCACCTCCAGACGTGTGAGCTCTGCGCACCAGTCCGCGCGCGTGCGGCTCTTGAACACCGGCGCCAGCCGCGCATGCACGGTTTCGTAGTTCGCGATTCGGGCGTTTCGATCGGCGAATTCGGGCCACGAGAGCATGTCGGGCATGCCCACCGCCTCGGCGAGATTCTCCCAGAATTTCGGCGGCGAGGACATGTGCAGCGCCAGCTGCAGCCCATCGGCGCACTCGAACACATAGGATTGCGACACATGCGGCCGGCTGAACGGCCCCATCACTTCGCCCGCGGACAGGTAATGCGTGAAATCGTCGATGTTGAAATGACACATGGCCTCAAACATCGAGGTCTCGACCAGACGCCCGCGCCCGGTCTTGTTGCGCTCGTGAAGCGCCGCCAGCACGCCGAGCGCGCCGTAAAAGCCGGTGATGGCGTCGGCGACCGCGGGGCCGACGACGCGCGGATGGGCGGGATTGATCAACAGGCGCAGAAAACCGCTGGCGGCCTGCGCGACGGTGTCGAAGGCGGGGCGCTCGGCGTCGGGGCCGTCGGGCCCGAAGCCGGAGATCGAGCAATAGATCAGCGCCGGATTGATCGCCTGCAGGCGCCGCGGGCCGACCGACAGGCGCTCGGCCACGCCGGGACGGAAATTCTGGATGAACACGTCGGCGCCGGAGACGAGTTCGTCGAAGGCGGCGAGATCGGCGGGCTTCTTGGTGTTGAGCGTGACCGATTTCTTGTTGCGATTGTAGGATTGGAAATGCGGGCTATACAGCCCGCCCTTGAAGGCGCGGAACGGATCGCCGGTTTCGGGCTGTTCGATCTTGATCACCTCGGCGCCGAGATCGGCCAACAGCATCCCGACCGCAGGCCCGGTAATGAACGCCCCCATGTCCAACACGGTCACGCCGTCCAGCATCTTGGCCATGCGCCTCAACTCCAGATCCGCGGGACGGCGCCAAGCCGGCGGTCCCCTCGCCTTGACATCCCTATAGAAAATTCGAATAACGAATACAACTTCGAAATTCGAAGAAATTGCGCGGCATACTTAATGCGGCAGCCGACGCGCGGAACCGCGATGCGCCGCGGCGTGCAAGCAGAGGAGGCGCGGGCATGCGCATCGGCAAGCAGGATCAGCCCTACAGCGCCATCACCACCTCGGATGCCGCGCGCATCGTCGTGCGCGGCCATGATTTGTGCGAGGATCTGATCGGGAAAATCGACTTCACAGCCTATTTCTGGCTGCTCGTCACGGGCGCCACGCCGACGCCGACGCAGAAATTCTTCGCCGACGCCGTGCTCACCGCCATCGCCGAGCATGGCTTGGTGCCGAGCGTGGTGGCCACGCGCATGACCTACGCCGCCGCGCCCGAGGCGTTCCAGGGCGCCGTCGCCGCGGGGCTGCTCGGCTGCGGCTCCGTCGTGCTCGGCAGCGCCGAACGCTGCGGCCAGTTCCTCGACGAATGCCTGGCGCTGGCGGAACGCGACGGGCTTTCGCCGCACGAGGCCGCCAAGCGCGCGGTCGCCGATCTGCGCGCGCGCAAGCAAGCCATTCCGGGCCTCGGCCATCCGCAGCACGACAAGGGCGACCCGCGCGCCAATCTGCTGCTGCGCCTGGCGGAGGAGCACGGCGTCATCGGCCGCTATGCGACGATGCTGTACGCGGTGCGCGACGTTCTGCCCGAAACGCTGGGCCGCGCGCTGCCGATCAACGTCAACGGCGCGATCCCCGCCGTGATGCTCGACGTTGGCTTCCCGCTCGCGGCGCTGAAAGGCATCGCGCTGCTGGCGCGCACGGCGGGCCTGATCGGCCACCTGCAGGAAGAATCCGAGCGCCCGATCGGCTTCATCCTGTCCGGCAAAGCGGCCGAGGCGATCGCGTATGACGGGCCGGAGCGCTGAGGCGCGCTGCGCGCATCGTCGAGCGTGACCTCCGGCGCCGCGCTCACGACATGATCGCCGTGAGCGTCGAGGTCGGCTTTTGGGGCATGGCGGTCTCCGTCTTGGCGACGCGGGCGCATCAGCGCGATTCTTGAAAGCTCTCGACGAGATCGGCGGCGGAGGCGCCTTCGAGCGCCAGCCCGTAGCCGACTTCGCGCACGATGCGTTCCTTTAGCGGCTGGATGAAATGCGTGCGCGTGTTGCGCCGCGTGACTTCCGGCGCGCGCAGATAAATCGCCGCCAGCTCCCGCGCCCGCGCCAGCGCGCGTCCGTTCGGCGTCACCTCGTTGACGACGCCCCAGCTTTCGGCGGTGCGGGCGCTGAGCGGCGTCGGGTTCAACAGGAACGCGCTCGCGCGGCCGGGGCCTGCGCGATAGCTCCACGTCGTGAAGATGCCGTCGCCCGGCACGACGCCGCCGGCGAAATGCGGCAGATCGTTGAACGTCGCGCCCTGGCCCGCGACGATGACGTCGGCGAGCAGCGCATATTCGGAATGCACGTGTGCGCGGCCCTCGATCGCGGCGATCACCGGCACGCGGATATTGTCGAGGTTCTCCAGGATCTGGACGCCCTCGTCATGCACCTGGCTCCACACGTCGGGATCGGCGACGTTGCCGAAGCTCGGAAAATCGATGCCGGGAATGAACTCGCCGCCCGCGCCGGTAAGGATCACCACCTTGTTCCCGCGGTCCTGCGCGATGCGATAGAAGGCGTCGACGAACTCGGTGTGGTCGCGCGCAGTGAAGGTCAGCGGGCCGCCGTTCGAGTGGAACGTCGCCACCAGAACGCCCGCTGCGTCGCGCTCCAGGCGCAGGCTTTGGTAGGCGGTGAAATAGGCCGGCTGGGCGGCCTCCGCGGCGGCTT
>CAZMRN010000027.1:0-12690 GCA_964568575.1 uncultured Caulobacteraceae bacterium | reverse complement strand
CGACCGCCGCGGCGGCCGGGCCGGCGCGCGCACGCAGCGCGGCACGCAGACCGGGGGGTACCTGATCATCGACGTCGCCGACATGGCGGAAGCTTCGCGCTGGGCGGCGCAGATGCCGGGCCTCGAGACCGGCACGGTCGTCGAAGTGCGGCCGCACCGCGCCAACCCGATGATGGCGATGGAAGCGCAACGCTGAACGCTGCAGCGCGGCCTTGGCGTAGGCCAGGGCCGCGCCAAGGGCGTGAGGCGCTTGGAGCATGGACGACCTCGACCATGCGGCCGGCAAGCGCGGACGGGGTCGTCCGCGCTCCATGGCGCGCGCGTGCGCCTACGTCTTGAGCCCAAGCGCCCTTATCTCGGCGGCGCTCAAGCGGCGCAGGGTTTCGGCGAAGACGTCGTCGCGGCCATAGCGCTCGCGGGCGAGATCGGGGCTCCAGGCCGCGCCGAACACGGCGTCGGCGAACGCGCCGGCGCCGGGCGATTGCGGAATCGGTTCGAGGTGGGCTTCGAACCAGGCGTCGTTCCGCTTCACGGCGACGCGAAAGGGCCCGAGCCGGACAATCGCCGGGCCGGCGCGCCGGGTTTGCCGCTCGGCGAACACGCGCGCCCAACTGCGCCAGTGCGGATTGCGCAGCAGCAGCCCGGTGCGCGGATGCACATAGAGTTCGCGCCGATCTTCGCTGAGCGGCGTCTCGCCGCCGCGCCAGCCGTGGCCGCGCGTGACGACGACGCCGTTCTTCATCGCCGTGCGCACGGCGACGAAATCCTCGATGTGATCGCGCACGTGCTGCTGCACCGTGGATGTCGGGCGCAGATGCGCGCTGATCTCTGAATAAACTTTGCTCCACGGCCGGTTCGTCTGGCTGCGCAGATAGCGCTTCAAGGGCGCCAGATTTTCATTGAGATTTTTGGTTTTCCAGACGCGCTCGCGCACCGGCGCGCGCGCGCGCAAGGGTTCGCCGTCGTCGTCTTGCAACGGCGCGAACCGCCCGGGCCGCACGCGCCCCATGGAATGACCCAGGCGCGGGCGCTCGACGATGACTTTGGCCATATCCTTGCGCATAACGCCGCTGATATGCCGCGATGGAGAGGCGAAATGAAGACGCGTTCCTGGGCGCTCACGCTGGCGCTCGCACTCGGCGCCTGCGTTGCCTCGCAATCAGGGCCAGATCTGGCGCCGCCGCCGGAACGCCCCGCCGGGCCGCCTCCGAGCGGCGAAGCGATCGATCACGCCGAACTCGCCTCCATGCGTGCGTTCGGCGTGACCTTCCGCGCGCTCGGCCAAGAGCCGGGCTGGTTGCTGAACATGTTCGAGGACAGTATCGACTTTGCATACGATTACGGCAACGCCGACGTCAGCGCGCCGCGGCCGGAGCCGACGCTGCCGGCATGGGACGGCGAAATCTACACGACGCAGACCGAAGCGGGCGCGCTGCGTATCGAAATCCGCCATCAGCCGTGCCGCGACGCCATGAGCGGCGAGGCCTTTCCCGCACGCGTCACGGTGTTTCTCAACCAGCGCCGCTTCGAAGGTTGCGGCCTGAGCGCGGTTCAGCCCGGATAGCGGCGGCGCGCCGGCGGACGCGCATCGCTGCGGCCGCGGCCGTCATTCGACCAGATCGCATTGCCTTTGCGGTCGCGGCGTTGATCGCCCCCATCGCGATGCTGGGCGTCGTGGCCGCGCGCGTCGCGGTGGTGCGGCTCGCGGTGATCGCCATGCGGTTTGCCGTGCGCGCTCTGGCCGCGGCGTTGCGGTTGTTGCTGACGACCGCGCGGCGCCTTCGGCGGCAGGCGATCGCCGGGCTTCGGCGCAGGCAGGCTCAGCGCATGCGCCAGCACCGGCACCTCTTGCTTGATGAGCCGCTCGATGTCGCGCAGGCAGATTCGCTCGTCCGGCGCGCAGAACGAGATCGCCTGGCCGCCGCTGCCGGCGCGCGCGGTGCGCCCGATGCGGTGGACGTATTGTTCCGGCACGTCGGGCAGATCGAAATTGATGACGTGGCTCACCTGCTCCACATCGATGCCGCGCGCAGCGATTTCGGTGGCGACGAGCAGGCGCGCGCGGCCCTTCTTGAACGCGTCGAGCGCGCGCTCGCGCTGCCCTTGGCTTTTGTTGCCGTGCAAGGCCTCGGCGGGAACGCCCGCATCGGCCAGACGCGCGACGACGCGATCGGCGCCGTGCTTGGTGCGTGTGAACACCAGCGCGCGATTGATTGCGGGATCCTTCAACAGATCGTGCAGCAGATCCTGCTTCTTCTGGCCTTCGACATGGATGACGACCTGCTCCACGCGCTGCGCGGTGGAGGAGACGGGCGTCACCGCCACGCGCACCGGCTCGTGCAGGAATTGCTGGGCGAGGTCGGCGATCGGATCGGGCATGGTGGCGGAGAAGAACAGCGTCTGACGCTTCTGCGGCACGAGCTTCACGATGCGCTTCAAGGGCACGATGAATCCCAGATCCATCATGTGATCTGCTTCGTCGAGCACGAGGATTTCGACCGCGTCGAGGCGGCAGGCGCGCTGCTCGACGAGATCGAGCAGACGACCCGGCGTGGCGACGAGCACGTCGACGCCGCGCGACAGCGCCTGCACCTGCTTGCCCATCGAAGCGCCGCCGAACACGACGGCGGTCGAAAGCCCGATGAATTTGCCGTAGACGCGAAATGAATCCGCGATCTGGGCGGCGAGCTCGCGCGTCGGCGCAAGCACAAGGCAGCGCGCCGCGCGGGCGCCGGCATGGCGGCGATCGGCGGAGAGGCGCTGCAGGATCGGCAGCGCGAAGGCGGCGGTCTTGCCGGTGCCGGTTTGCGCGAGGCCAATCAGATCGCGGCCTTCGCGCACCGGCGGACTGGCCTGCGCCTGGATCGGCGTGGGCGTGGAATAGCCCTCGGCGGCGAGCGCTTTCAACAGCGGCGCAGCGAGGCCGAGGTCTTGGAATTGGGTCAAGGGAGAGCTTTCATGCGGGCGCACGCGATCGCGCGCGCGCCTTAAGGGGCGCGAAACGCGGCGACGGCGATGAAGGGCGGGAAGTGCGCTCCGTGAAGGGCGCGGCGCCGAACGTCGATGGTTGCGTTCCGAAGATTGACCGCGTCCACGGGCGCGCAGCCATGCTGCACATGCGAACGGTCGCGGCGCACTCTATGGCCGTTCAATCTTAAGAAGTCAACAATGCGAGGGGGTTCCATGCGCGCGCGGCGCAGCCCATATGGCGTGCGAGGGCGGGGCTCGATCGTGCGCGACATCATTTCCATCGAAGGCGTGGCCAAGACGTACGCCGGCGGCCACGAGGCGCTGAAGCCGATTGACCTCGCCATCCGCGAAGGCGAAATCTTCGCGCTCTTGGGGCCGAACGGCGCGGGCAAAACCACGCTGATCTCGATCGTGTGCGGCATCGTCACGCCGAGCGCGGGGCGCGTTCTCGCCGACGGCCACGACATCGTGCGCGATTATCGCGCCGCGCGCACGGCCATCGGCCTGGTGCCGCAGGAGATCGCCCTCAACCCGTTCGAAACGGTGTGGACGGTCGTGCGCTTCAGCCGCGGCCTGTTCGGCAAGCCGCGCAACGACTCCTATCTGGAAAAGCTGCTGCGCGATTTGTCGCTGTGGGACAAGAAGAACGCGCGAATCACGGAGCTCTCCGGCGGCATGAAGCGGCGCGTGCTGATCGCCAAGGCGCTGTCGCACGAGCCGCGCATCCTGTTTCTCGACGAGCCGACGGCGGGCGTGGATGTGGAGTTGCGGCGCGACATGTGGGCGATCGTGCATCGCCTGCGCGAGTCGGGCGTCACGATCATTTTGACGACGCACTACATCGAAGAGGCCGAAGAGATGGCCGACCGCGTCGGCGTGATGACGAAGGGCGCGCTCATTCTGGTGGAGGAGAAGGCCGCCTTGATGCGCAAGCTCGGCCGCAAGCAGCTGACGCTGCATTTGAAGACGCCGCTCGCCGCTTTGCCGCCGGGCCTCGACGGCGCGAACCTCGCGCTTGTCAATAACGGCGCCGATCTCGTCTACGCCTATGACGCCAAGGGCGGCGACGCCGGCATCGCGGCGCTGATCCGCGCGCTGGAGACCGCCGGGATCGCCTTCAACGATCTTCAGACCGAGCAAAGCTCGCTTGAAGATATCTTCGTCAGCCTGGTGGAACAAAGCGCATGAACTGGACAGGCGTCGCGGCGATCTATGATTTCGAGTTGCAGCGCTGGTTCCGCACTGCGATCTCGAGCCTTGCTGCGCCGGTGATCACGACGTCGCTTTATTTTGTGGTGTTCGGCTCGGCCATCGGCTCGCGCATGCAGGCGATCGACGGCGTGCCTTACGGCGCCTTCATTGTGCCGGGCCTGTTGATGCTGTCGATCCTGACCGAGAGCATGTCGAACGCGTCGTTCGGCATTTACATGCCGAAATGGACGGGCGCGGTTTACGAGGTGCTCTCTGCGCCGGTGTCGGCGGTGGAGATCGTGATCGGCTTCGTCGGCGCGGCGGCGACGAAATCCATGATCCTGGGCCTCGTCATTCTGGCGACCGCGCGGCTGTTCGTGCCGTTCGAGATTCAATATCCGCTGGTGATGATCGCCTTCCTGGCGCTGACGGCGGTGACGTTCTGCCTGTTCGGATTCATTCTCGGACTCTTGGCGGATTCGTTCGAGCGGCTGCAGATCGTGCCGCTGCTGGTGATCACGCCTTTGACGTTCCTGGGCGGCAGCTTCTACTCCATCGACATGCTGCCCGACTTCTGGCGCACGGTGACGCTGTTCAATCCGATCGTCTATCTCGTCAGCGGCTTCCGCTGGAGCTTTTATGGCAGCGCCGACGTCGATGTCGGCGTCAGCCTTGCGGCGATCGCCGGCTTCCTCGCGCTGTGCCTCGCGGCGGTCTGGTGGATTTTCAAGACCGGCTACAAGCTCAAAACTTAAGGCGAGGTTGGAGCATGGACGTCCTCGTCCATGCGTGCGGCCAAAGGCGCGGACGAGGTCGTCCGCGCTCCATGACGCTCGCTTGCGTCGCGCCGTTCAAGATCAGCCCTAGCGTTCGCCTAGGCAAAGCGTTTGAGTGCGCAGCGCCTAAGCAGCGATCCATCACCCCGGACAGGCGAAGCCTGATCCGGGGTCGATGTTTCACCGCATGAGAAACATGGGGCCCCGGATCGACCTGCGGTCGTCCGGGGTGAGGGATTGGAGCATGGACGTCCTCGTCCATGCTTGCGGCCGAAAGCGCGGACGAGGTCGTCCGCGCTCCATGGGTCGCGGTTACGCCGCCTGCTTCGCCTTGGCGCCGAAGCGGCCGTAGAAGGTTTCACCCTTCGCGGCCATGTCGCGCAGGAGCGCGTTCGGCTTGAAGCGTTCGCCATAGGCCTGCGCCAGCCGATCGGCCTCCTTCACGAAGCCGTCGATGCCGCCCCAGAACAAATCCATGTACGACACGCACCCGCCCGTATAGGGCGCAAAGCCCCAGGCCAGGATCGAGCCGACATCGGCGTCGCGCGGATCGGTGATCACGCCTTCCTCGAAGCAGCGCGCCACTTCGATGCACTGGCGAAACAGGAAGCGCTTGGTCAGCTCTTTCTTCATCTCAGGCGGGCATTCGCGCACTTTGATCTCGAGCTGTTCTGTCAGCCCCGGCCAGATGCGCTCCGGCTTGTTCTTGTCGTCGTAATCGTAGAAGCCCTTGCCCGCCTTGCGGCCGACGCGGCCTTTCTCCTCCACGATCCACTGCATCAGCCGGCCGCGGGAATCCTTGGAATAATCCGCACCCATCGCTTCGGCCATCTGCTTGCCGACCTTGAGCGCAGTGTCGAGGCCGACGCTGTCGGACACTTCCAGCGGCCCCATCGGCATGCCGGCCATGCGCCCGACATTCTCGATGATCGCCGGCGCCACGCCCTCCGACAGCATCTCGATGCCCTCGGTAGTGTAGGTGCCGAAGCAGCGCGAGGTGTAGAAGCCGCGGCTGTCATTGACGACGATCGGGGTCTTTTTGATTTTCAGAACATAATCGACCGCCTTGGCGAGCGTCGCCTCGGTCGTCTTCTTGCCCATGATGATCTCGACGAGGCCCATGCGCTCGACCGGCGAGAAGAAGTGCACGCCGATGAAATTCTCCGGCCGCGCGCTGGCTTCGGCGAGGCCGGTGATCGGCAGCGTCGAAGTGTTGGAGCCGAACACGGCGTTTTCGCCTAAGTGCGCTTCCGCCTTTTTGGTGACTTCGGCCTTCAGCGCAGGATTTTCGAACACCGCCTCGATGACGAGATCGGCGCCGGCGATCTTGGAGTAATCCGTCGTCGGCGCGATCAGCGCGAGCAGCGCCTCGCCCTTTTCCTTGGTCAGCTTGCCGCGGCCGACGTCCTTGTCGACCAGGCGTTGGGAATAGGCCTTGCCCTTGTCGGCGCTTTCCTGGCTGACATCGATCAGCACAGTTTCGACGCCGGCTTTCGCCTGCACATACGCGATGCCCGCGCCCATCAGGCCGGCGCCGAGCACGGCGACCTTCTTGACCTCATAGGGCGGGTGACCGGCGGGCCGGTTGGCGCCTTTCGCCAAATCCTGCATCGACAGGAAGAGCGTGCGGATCATGCCTTTCGCTTGCGGGGTTTGTTGCACTTTCACGAAGTACCGCGACTCGATGCGGATCGCAGCGTCGAACGGCACCTGCAGGCCTTCGAACAGGCAGCTCATGATGTATTTCTGCGCGGGATAATTCTGGTTGGTCTGTTTCGACACCATCGCGTTGCCGCCGAGAAACGGAAAGCCGCCGCCGGGCGTGAATGGGCCGCCGCCGGGAATCTTGAAGCCCTTCTGATCCCAAGGCTGGATCGCCTTCGGATTGGCCTTCACCCAGGCCTTTGCGGCGTCGATCGTCTTGCCGGGCTCGACCACTTCATTGACGAAGCCGAGCGCCTTGGCTTCCTGCGCATTCTTGCTCTCGCCTTGCAGGATCATCATCAGCGCGTTCTGGGCGCCGATGAGGCGCGGCAGACGCTGCGTGCCGCCGGCGCCGGGCAAGAGGCCAACCTTCGATTCCGGTAGCCCCAATTGCATTTTCGGTTGATCGGCGGCGACGCGATAATGCGTGGCGAGCGCGATCTCCAGCCCGCCGCCCAGCGCCAGCCCTTCGAGCGCGGTCGCGATCGGCTTGCCGCAGGTTTCGAGCGCGCGCAGCGTCTTGTTCAGCGTGAAGGCGCCGTCGAACGCGGCCTTCAGCTTTTCCTCTTCCGTCTTGGGCTGCGCCGCTGCGCCGCCGAGCCCGCCCGATCCCATTTCTCCAAGATCGGCGCCGGCGCAGAAGCCGCTCGCCTTGCCCGATGCGATCACAACGCCCTTGATGGCGTCGTCGGTTTTGATGCGCTCGGTCAGCGCGACGATGTCGCGCATGACGCCGCCGGTGATCGTGTTCATCGAGCGGCCGGGGACGTCGAACGTGACGAGCGCGATGCCGTCGCCGTCGATCTCGATCTTGAAGTTTTCCATGCTCATTGTTGTTCTCCGCTTTGCCTCCCTTTCCTTCTCCCCGTGTAGGAGAAGGTGGCCGCGAAGCGGCCGGATGAGGGGTGTTTCCTGGTCCTTGAAAGGTTTCGCCGACACCCCTCACCCGGTTTCGCATTCGCGAAACCACCCTCTCCCACAAGGGGAGAGGGTGGGGTCTGCATCACACCCGTTCGATCACCGTGGCCGTGCCCATGCCGGCGCCGACGCACAGCGTGATCAGCGCGCGCTCCTTGTCGGCGCGCTCCAATTCATCGACCATCGTGCCGAGGATCATGCCCCCGGTCGCGCCGAGCGGATGGCCCATCGCGATCGCGCCGCCATTGACGTTGACCTTCGCGGGATCGAGCTCCAGCGCCTGAATCCAGCGCAGCACGACCGAGGCGAACGCCTCGTTGAGCTCCCACAAATCAATATCCTTCGTCGTCATGCCGAGCTTCTTCAGAAGCTTGCGCGTGACGAATTCCGGACCGGTGAGCATGATCGACGGCTCCGAGCCGATCGAGGCGCCGCCGACGATGCGCGCGCGCGGCTTCAAGCCAAGCGCTTCGCCCATCTCCTTGGTGCCGATCAGCACCGCGGAGGCGCCGTCGACGATGCCGGAGGAATTGCCGGCATGGTGCACGTGATCGACGCGCTCGACTTCCGGATAACGCTGCAGAATGACGCCGTCGAAGCCGGGCATCATTTCGCCTTGCGCCTTGAAACTCGGCTCGAGCGACGCCAGCGATTGCATCGTGGCGTCCGGGCGCATGTGTTCGTCATGCGCGAGGATCGGCAGGCCGAGTTGATCCTTCACCGGCACGATGGATTTCTTGAAGCGCCCTTCCTTCCAGGCTTGGGCTGCGCGCTGTTGGGATTGCACGGCGTAGGCGTCGACGTCGGCGCGGCTGAAGCCGTATTTCGTGGCGATCATGTCGGCGCCGATGCCCTGCGGCACGAAATAGGACGGCATCGCGATGGAGGGATCGACCGCCCAGGCGCCGCCATTCGAGCCCATCGGCACGCGCGACATGCTTTCGACGCCGCCGCCGATCGCCATGTCGGCCTCGCCGGACTTCACCTTCGCCGCGGCCATGTTGCAGGCCTCGAGGCCTGAGGCGCAGAAGCGGTCGATCTGCACGCCGGCGGTGGTTTCGGCGTAGTTCGCGTTGAGCACCGCGATGCGGGCGATGTCGGAGCCCTGCTCGCCCACGGGACCGACGCAGCCGAGCACGACGTCGTCGACGCGCGAGGTGTCGAGATTGTTGCGGTCGCGGATCGCCTCGAGCACCTGCGTGGCCAGCGACAGCGCGGTGATCTCGTGCAGGCTCCCGCTTGCCTTGCCTTTGCCGCGCGGCGTGCGCACGGCGTCATAGATATAGGCCTCAGCCATTTGCTTCTCCCGTCGGCGAACCTTCGCCGCAAATATGCCCGCCGCGGGACCGGAGGCGTCCCAGGCGCGGTGCGTCACCGCGCCTACCATCCGCTGACCGCTGCCGCCGGGCGACGACAGCGCGGAAAACCTTTAAAGCGTCCTCGAGATCAGCACCTTCATGATCTCGTTGGCCCCGCCATAGATGCGCTGCACGCGCGCGTCGCGGTACATGCGGCCGATCTCCATCTCGTTCATGAAGCCCCAGCCGCCGTGCAATTGCAGGCACTCGTCGATCACCTTGCATTGGATGTCGCTCACCCAATACTTCGCCATCGAGGCTGTCGCGGCGTCGAGCTCGTTCTTGAGCAGGCGCTCGGTGCAATGGTCGACGAACACTTTCGCCACCGTCGCTTCGGTCTTGCATTCCGCCAGCTTGAATTGCGTGTTCTGGAAATCGAGCAGCGGTTTGCCGAAGGCCTTGCGGTCTTTCACATACTGGATGGTCAGCGACAGCGCGCGCTCCATCATGGCCACGCCCTGGATGCCGATCTGCAGCCGCTCGGACGGCAATTGCTGCATCAATTGAATGAAGCCCAGGCCCTCATCGACGCCGAGGAGGTTTTCCGTCGGCACGCGCACGTCCTCGAAGAACAATTCGCTGGTGTCTTGCGCATCCTGGCCGACCTTGTCGAGATTGCGCCCGCGGCGGAAGCCCTCGACCTGATCGGTCTCCACCAGGATCAGCGAGGTGCCCTTCGCGCCCTTGGTCGGGTCGGTCTTGCACACCACGATGATGAGATTGGCCGTCTGGCCGTTGGTGATGAAGGTTTTTGCGCCGTTGATCACGTAGTGATTGCCATCGCGCCGCGCCGTGGTTTTCACACCTTGCAGATCCGAGCCTGCGCCCGGCTCCGTCATGGCGATGGCGCCGACGAGTTCGCCCGTCGCCATTTTCGGCAGCCAGCGTTGCTTCTGCTCTTTCGAGCCGTAATGCCAGATATAGGGCGCGACGATGGCGTTGTGCAGCGAACCGCCCCAGCCGTCGACGCCAAGTTCGCCCATGGCGCACATCATCACGGCTTCGTGGCGGAAATCGCCGCCGGCCCCGCCGAATTCTTCCGGCGCCGAGGCGAGCAAAAGCCCCGCCTCGCCGGCCTTGTACCAGAACTCGCGATCGACGACGCCCTGTTCGCGCCATTTGGCGCATTTCTCGGGCGGCGCCTCGCGGGCGAAGAACTCGCGCACGCTTTGATCGAAGATGTTGAGCTCTTCGTCGTCGCGCCACGCCGCGACCGGGGCCTGGATTGCGGGCATCGTGTTTTTCTCTCCCTGATCAGAAGGCTTCCGCCGACAGCGCCATCACCGAATCCGCGCCGGTCTTGAGCTTGGCGAGATGAGCGGTCGCATCGGGCAGCATGCGCTCGATGAAATAGCGCCCGGTCGCAAGCTTCGCGTCATAGAAGGGATCGCCGGCGCCGCCATTGGCCTGCGCGGCGAGCGAGGCCTTGGCCATCAGCGCCCACATATAGGCGAAGGCGGTGAGCCCGAAGAGACGCAAATAATCGTGGCTGGCGGCGCCCGCATTGTCGAAATTCGACATGCCGTTCTGCATCAGCCAGGTCGTGCCGTCCTGCAATTGCGCCTTGGCGCTCTGCAGCGCCGCCAGGAACGGCGCCAGACCCTCTTGTCCCTGGTTTTCGGCGATGAAGGCGTCCATCTCATTGAAGAACGAGAAGATCGCGCGCCCGCCATTGGCCGCCAGCTTGCGCCCGACGAGATCAAGCGCCTGGATGCCGTTGGCGCCTTCATAGATCATGGCGATGCGCGCATCGCGCACGAACTGGCTCATGCCCCATTCTTCGATATAGCCGTGGCCGCCATAGATCTGCTGGCAGGCGGTGGCGGCCTCGTAGCCCTTGTCGGTCAGGAAGGCTTTCAGCACGGGCGTCATCAGCGCCATGTAATCGTTCGCCTTCTCGCGAACCTTTTCATCGGGCGAGGCGTGCAAGAGGTCGCCGTGCAGCGCCGTCCAGAACGCAAACGCGCGCGCGCCCTCGTTGAAGGCTTTGGCGTCGAGCAGCATTCGGCGCACGTCGGGATCCACGATGATCGGATCGGCCGGCCCGTCGGGGTTTTTCGGCCCTGTGAGCGAGCGCCCCTGGATGCGGTCGCGCGCATAAGCGCGCGCGTTCTGATAGGCGACCTCCGACTGCGCATAGCCCTGCATCGCCACGCCGAGCCGCGCCACGTTCATCATGGTGAACATGGCGTTGAGGCCCTTGTTCTCCTGGCCGATGAGATAGCCCACCGCATCGTCATAGTTCAGCACGCACGTCGCATTGCCGTGGATGCCCATTTTCTCTTCGATCTTGCCGCAAACGACGCCGTTGCGCGCGCCGAGCGAACCGTCCGCGTTGACGAGAAATTTCGGCACGATGAACAGCGAAATGCCCTTCACCCCGGCGGGCGCGCCTTCGATGCGCGCCAGCACCAGATGGATGATGTTGTCGGCAAGATCGTGCTCGCCGGCGGAGATGAAGATCTTCTGGCCGGAAATGCGGAAGCTGCCGTCCGCCTGCGCGACGGCCTTGGTGCGCAACAGCCCCAGATCGGTGCCGCAATGCGGCTCCGTCAGGTTCATCGTGCCGGTCCATTCGCCGGAGACGAGCTTGGGCAGGTAGGTCCGCTTCTGCTCTTCGCTGCCATGCTGATGGATGGCCTCGTAGGCGCCGTGGCTGAGGCCCGGATACATCGTGAACGCCATGTTCGCGCTGGTCGACATTTCGCTGAAGGCGAGATTGACGACGTGCGGCAGGCCCTGGCCGCCATAGGCGGGATCGCTGCCGAGCGCGGGCCAGCCGGCCTCGACGAATTGTTTGTAGGCGGCCTTGAATCCGGTCGGGGTCGTCACCGACCCGTCGGGATGGCGCGTGCAGCCCTCCTGGTCGCCCACGGCGTTGAGCGGCGCGAGCACGCCTTCGCAGAATTTCGCGCCTTCCTCCAGAATCTGCTCGATCACGTCGATCGGCGCGTCCGCGAAGCCCGGCAGGTTCGCGTATTTCTCGATCTGCAAGAGATCGCGGAAGATGAAGCGGAAATCGCGCACCGGCGCGGCGTAGGTCGGCATGTCGTCTCTCCTGGTCGCCCTTTGAGAGAGGATTTAGCGCGAAATCGGCGCGCCGTCTTGAAGGCCCAAACGTCGCGCCGATCGCAGAGGCTCAAGGATCACGCGTCCTGCAGGCGCCGGCGGGCTTCGCGTTGATAAGCGCGCGCCGCCGCCATCTCGGCCTTCGGCGCGGGCGGCGTCAGCGCCGCTTCGAGCCGCGTGATGGCGTCGCGCAGCGTCTCGATGGCGTCCTCGATGTCCTTTTTCTGCTCCTCCAGGGTGACGATCCGCGCCTTGAACTTGTCGAGCGCGAGTTGGTTCTGCAGCCGGCGGCTTTCATCGACATTGTAGAGGTCGAGGATTTCCTTGATCTCGATCAGCGACAGCCCGACGCGCTTGCCGCGCAGGATCAGCACCAGGCGGGCGCGGTCGCGCGAGAGATACACCCGGTTCATCCCGTCGCGGCGCGGCGTCAGGAGGCCCTTGTCCTCATAAAAGCGCAGGGCGCGCGGCGTGACGCCGAACTCCCGGGCCAGTTCTGAAATCGAATAGGTACGTTCGGCTTTCACCATGGCGGCCTGCTCCCTTTGGGTTTGGCAGAGCTTCGACCTTGCGGTCCTTCCCTAATGGCGAGCGGTCTAGGTGACGTGAACGTAAACGTCAACCTCTTTCGTTCCGCTCACGTAATCTTCGCGCACCCCAATCTTCGCGCGCGCCCGCGGACGCGCTAAACCGGGCCATGCGCC
>CAZMRN010000026.1:0-12716 GCA_964568575.1 uncultured Caulobacteraceae bacterium | reverse complement strand
TCTTGCCCATCTTGGCGCCCGAGGCGGTGGTGATCAGCGGTTGCGTCAGCCCGAACAGATCGGCCTGATCCATGCGCCGGCCAAGCTCGACCCCGTTGACGATGTTGCCCCATTGGTCGGAGCCGCCCATCTGCAGCCGGCAGCCATAGCGCCGGTGCAGTTCGACGAAGTCGTATGCTTGCAAAATCATGTAATTGAATTCGATGAACGAGAGCGGCTGCTCGCGCTCCAGCCGCAGGCGCACCGAATCCATCGTCAGCATGCGGTTGACCGACACGTGCCGCCCGACATCGCGCAGAAAGCCGATATAGTTCAGCGCCAGAAGCCAATCCGCATTGTCGACGAGGATCGCATCGCTCGGCCCGTCGCCGAAGCGCAGAAATTTCTCGAACGCGCCGCGGATCGAGGCGGCGTTCGCCGCGATCTGCGCTTCGCTGAGCAATTGGCGGCTTTCGTCCTTGCCGGAGGGATCGCCGACACGCGTCGTGCCCCCGCCCAGCAACACGATCGGCTTGCCGCCGGCCTGCTGCAGCCGGCGCAGCAGCATGATCTGGGTCAAATTGCCGACATGCAGGCTCGGCGCCGTCATGTCGAAGCCGATATAGCCGGCGACGCCGCCGAGCGCCGCGGCGTCGAGCCCGGCGAGGTCGGTGCATTGATGATACTGCCCCCGCGCGATGATCTCGCGCAGGAAGGGAGAACGGGCGGCGTCGGGCGTGGTCATGGGGAGGCGCGCTTAGCACGCCGCGGCGGCTTTGGCGAAGCGCCCCTTTGCGGCCTCAGCGTCCGCCGCGGAACGCCGTCACCGCCAGAAACCCGCCGGGGTCGCTATAGGCGGTGGCGGTGAAATATTGGCGGCTGCGCGCATAGGCCAGGAACAGCTCGGCGAGGGGCTTGTCCGGGCGGCCGGTGACGGTGGTGAAGATCGGTTGGCCGCCCTGGGCGGTAAACTCGACCGCGACCTGGGCGTTCAAGCGCCATTGCATGACGTTCGCCTCCGCGGCGTTGAGCGGCCGGTCGACCCACGCGCACGTCCCGGCGGGCAATGGATTGGCGGTTCCCGCCGCACCCGGCGCCTTGCTGAAGAACAGGTTGAAGCTCGTCTGCGCGTTGCTCTGCGCCACGATCTGCAGCCGCATGCCGCCGCCGCCGTTGCACACCAGGGGATAGGCCGCTTGCGCGTGCGCAAGGCTGGGCATGGCCGCCGCGCCGAGAAACGCGCAGGCGGCGAGCAAAGGCTTCAAGACGTTGCGGATAAACATGCGCCGACCTCCAAGGTCTCGCCCGCCCACAGCGCCACCCTACACGTCTCGCTTGACGATTTTTCGCGTCACGCCGCGATCAGATCCGCGCGCGCGTCGAGACCGAGGGCGCCGAACAGGTCGGCCCGCGCCGGCCCCGGCGGCGGCGGATAAAAGGCTGCGTTCGCCTTGCGTCCGCGCGCCCACACTCCGAGCACGCGCGCCAGCGCGGCCGGCTTTTTCAGCCAGGCTTCGGGATGATCGAGCATGTGAAAGCCGCGCATCGCCTGGCGCATGAGATCGACGTCGCGGCGCAGCGCGATCGTGACCCCGTCATCGACGAAGCTGCGCAACAGCCGGCCGCGCAGGCTCGGGCGATAGGCTGGCGTGAGCGCCTGGCGCGCGCGGCGGATGGCGCTGCGGTCCTGCTTCAGCATCGCGTCGTAATAGGGCCGCAAGGCGGCGCGCAGCGCGGCTTCATAGGCCACGATCCGAGCGGCGGGATCGGCGCTCTGCTCCAGCGCCGCGCGCAGCGCCTCCCCGGCGACCGCTGCGAACGAGCAGCCCCGGCCGTACAGCGGGTTGGTGCGCACATGCGCATCGCCGACGGCGAAGCAATTCAACACCGCAGGCGCGCCGCCGGGCGCGTAATCCCACCAGCAGGATTTCAAATCGCCCATCGCATAGACCTTGCCCACCGGTTCTGCGCGCGCGGCGTCGGTCCATGGCGCAAGCCCCGGCAGGGCCTGGGTGATGGCGTGGAACAGCGCCGGCGCTACGATCGCCTTGCGCATCTCGATCTCGATTTCCGGCACGGCCAGCGTGATCGAGAAGCAGCCATTGTCGCCGGGAAAGACGCCGAATTTCAGAAAGCCGAGATCGCCATTGCCTGGCGGATGCTCGCCGCGGCGCGGTTCGTCCTGGCCGGGCAGCAGGCGGTAATGGCGGGTGTAATAGAGGATGCCGGCCGGCTCGCTTTCGGCCTGGATCGGGCAGCCCGCGGCGATCAAGGCGTCGCGAAAGCCGCCCAGCCGGCCGCCGGCGTCGATGACGATGTCGGCGCCGATCTCCTCGTGCCCGGTTGGCCCGTCGCAGCGCACGCCCAGCACGCGCGCAGGCGTTTCGCCGTCCGCCAGGATCGGGCCGCGCGCCAAGAGGCCGGTGCGGATCGTCACGTCCGGCAAGGCGGCCACGTAGCCGCGGATGATGAATTCAAGCGTCGTGCGGCGGCTGGTGATGATCGTGAGGTCGGAATCTTCCGGCGCAGGCGCGTAGCGCGCGCGCTGCTGCGGCGAGAGCACGCCGTCGAACGGCAATTCGCGCACGCCGGCGGCCAAGAGCGCGTCGAGCAGGGCGGGATGGCGCGCCTTCAGGATCGTGCGCAGGCGCGCGAGGAAGGCGTGGCTTTGGCGCAGATGCGTGACGCCGCCGCGCTTCCAGGCGTGGAAGGCGGCGTCGGCGTCGCCGGGCGGCGGCGGCGGGTCGCGCTCGATGAGGACGATCTCGCGCCCGGTTCCGCTCAGCGCCAACGCCGCGAACAGCCCCGCGACGCCCGCGCCGATGACGACCGCCCGCTCAGCCATGACCGCACCTCCGCCGACGCGATCCTATAGCGCGCTGCCTTTGCGGCGCCGCAAGCGGCCGCGCCGGGGCCTAGGCGTGGGCGAAAATGTCGACTTCGTCCCAGCCGGCGAGATCGAGGGCGGCGCAGGAAATCGAAGCAGGATTGGGCCAGCTCGACGCGCCCCTCGCGCGCCAGGATCGCGTCGAGTTTCACTTTCAAATCATGCAGATGCAGCACGTCCGAGGCGGCATAGGCGAGCTGCTGGTCGCTCAAGGTTTCAGCGCCCCAGTCCGAGCTTTGCTGCTCCTTGGACACTTCGCGCCCCAACAATTCCTTGACCGCGTCCTTCAGGCCGTGGCGGTCGGTGTAGGTGCGGGCGAGCTTGGAGGCGATCTTGGTGCAATAGACCGGGGCGGGGATGATTCCGAGATCGCGCATCATCATGGCCATGTCGTAGCGCGCGAAATGAAAGATTTTGAGCCGCGCGGGGTCCGACAGGACGGCATTCAGCCGCTCCGGCGCCGCCTCGCCTTGAACGAGTTGCACCAGATGCGCCTCGCCCCGGCCGTCCGACAGCTGCACCAGGGTGAGCCGATCGCGAATCAGCGACAGGCCCATCGCCTCGCTGTCCACCGCCACCGCACCCTCGAACGCCACCCCTTCCGGCAAGTCCCCGCGATGCAGATGCACCACGATGTTGCGGCCGTCGACGGTGAGGGAGAGTTTGCGGGTCATGGGGGTTCCGGGGGAATCGCCGCGCTGCGATGCGCGAGGTCGCAGCCTAGGACGTGCGCGCTGCGGCGCAAACACCCTCTACGACGCGCGCAACGGCGTCGGCTGCACGATGCGCTGGTAACGCTGCTTGGAGAACGCCATGCGCATCGACCGTTCGCCGAACGTCTTTTGCATGACGGCGAACACGCGCTGCATCGTCGCGTCGTCAAACGAGTCGCTCCAGGAGCGCGGCCACTCGAACTGCGCTTGGCGCACGCGCTGGTCGTAATCGTACGCCCGCGCGCGCGCCAAACCGAGCGCCGCGACGAGCTCTTCGATGCCTGCAGCGACCGGAATCAGATTCGGGCAGACGGCCTCCATCGCGGCGGCCGGCCGATTTGAGAATTCAGTCGTCACGGTCGGCATGCCGGCGGCGGCGAATTCGAAATTCGGCACGCTGGGATGCGGCGCGAACATCAAGCACATGCCGACGTCGTAATTCGGGATCGTCTCAATGTATTGCGGCAGCGGCAATTTGCCGAGGAATTCGAGCTTTTGGCCGCCTTCAAGGGCCAGATCAGGATACTTTGGGCATCCGATGGCGTGGATGCTCCATTCATTGGGCGGAAACCAGCCGAGGCTGGTCGCCCGCCGCAGCGCCACCAGGCCGAGCTCGAAAAGATTCCGCTCGGCGTGCAGTTCAGGGCGGGCGAAAAACAACAGCTTCTTGTGAGACCGAGCGGCCATCTCCTCTGCAGTGGGTACGCGGGGGACGTCAAGCGCGTGGCGAAAACAAGTATAGGCCTTGATGGGCGCGCTCGGCGCAAACACGCCGATCTTATTGTCCTCGAAATACTGCGCCAGGAATTCAGAATTGAAGATCGCGGCGTGTGGGCGGCGATAGATCGATTCCTTGTAGGCCCTGACGCTATTGTGGCTGTGGAAGTGGCCCTCTTCTTCCTGGATGTAGAACAGAAACGGGCTGTTGGAGAGGCGCTTTGCGGTGTTGCTGGCGATTACGGCCGTGGAGCTGGAGTAGGCGATGAAAATGTCGTCGACGGCGCCCAGGGTTTTTGGATTTTTCCCGCCAGTGCAATCGACGATCTCGCAATTGGCGATGACGTCGACGATGTCGGGGAACGTCGAGCGACACGCCGCCTCGATTTCGGCGCGCGTGCCGGTAATGCGCTCGGTCACGAAGAAGCGCAGCCGCCCGCCGGCTTCCTGCAAGCGCTTGTTGAACATCATGAACGAGCGGTAGCCGCCGAAGAAGATCCACGGATCCAGCGCAGGGATGACGATGTTCACACGCGTCGGCTGGCCGGCCCCAATCTCGATGTTCAGGGACATCGAATCAACGAAGCCCAGATCGTTCGCGCGATTGACGGCATCCATCAGGGTTTTGAAGTCCGCCGAGACCTGGGCGGGCGGCGCGGTCGCGGTCGCGAGATGGCGGAACACGATCGAGATCGCTTTGCGCGCGGCGAAGGTGACGAAGCGCGCCTTGCCGACGAGATCGCTTTGCGCCTTCAGGCCCGACGCGAACGCGCGCCAGTGATTGGGAGTGATGCTAAACACGCTTCAACACGACGACGTCTTGGTAGCCGAACAAGCCTTCCTCGATGGCAAGCACCTCGAACAAGCCCGATCGCGTCCAATTTTCCCGGATATAGTCGTGGCTGTGAAGCGTATCGATATAATAGTCGTTCTCGCCGATGGAGCTGTGCAGATCGGCATTGACGCCGAACTCCACGAAGCCGTCGTCCAGCCACGCGTTCAATTCATCCATCGGCCGATGACGATGGCCATAGGCCAGATAGGTCGGGCCGTGCGTCGTCAACAGCAGGATGGCGCCAGGCGCGGCGAGCCGCGCCAACTCGTCCAACCACGCGTTTTGGGGGCCGAAGCGCAGGTGGGTGAACACCGAGTTCGCATAGATCACATCATATGACGCCGGCTGAAACGGCAGCGGCGGCATCAGATTGCCAGCGAAGAAATTGGCGCGGCCGTTCGAGTGCGGGGCGACGTTCGCCGCCGCCCATTGGATATTGTCCCAATCGATGTCGACGCCGGTATAGGTGACGCTCTTGCTGTAATGCGCGATGCAGCTGCCGACGCGGCCGGGCCCGCAACCGAAATCGAGAAAGCGCACATCTTCGAACGGACGCTCGCCATAGGCGGCGAAGAGGTCGGCGACATAGCGATAGTGCGAGTAGCCGAGCATGAAATATTTGCTGTCATTGGCCCAGCCCATGACGCGCTTCTGCCGATCATGGCTCGGCAGGGCATGCGGCAGACCCTCGAGCGGCAGAAGATAGCGTCGGCGCGCATGAACAGGCTGTCCGGTCGCGCGATCCACTAGGGTAAGGGATATTTCCTTGAGCGTCGCGTCGCTGCGCACCGGTTCGCGCACTTGAAACGCGCCTTTGTGTTCGGGCCCCACGAGGTCGCCGAACGCGTCGACAAGATCGGCGCGGCCATCCTTCAGGCTGAACCAGCGGAGCGTCTTCAGCGGCGCGCCGTTTAAATAGAGATCGACGTCGGCGGCGCAGTGGCGCCCGCACGGAATGACATAGCCGTCGGCTTCGAGCACGCCATACGACAAAGCCATGCGGTCGACTTCAAAGATCTGGGAATAGAAGAGGTCGCTGTGCGTCGCGAAATTTTGTCGTTCTGACATGTATTTCAGTTCCGCTGCCTAGTTCCGCTAGGACGCCAAGCTCTCCGAAGCCGGACTACCCACCAGATCCCCACACCAATACAGTCTAGGACCCAGCGGCTAGCGGATCGACCATATCAAGTCAAGTATTGGCCAGAGTCCATGATCAGATGAATCCCGTGTGCTCTCAAAACATGGCGCAAATTCTCTTTAACTTCGCACTGGCCGATTGCTGCGGTATGCGCTGCCGTGCGGCCAGGGATGTGTTAGGAGCGCCCTGGCAAGGACATGCATTGATGACCTCACAAGACGGCTATGCAGCGAACGTCGACTATCAGTCGCTCTATGGCGGCGACTATTACGGCCACGACCGGACCAGCGCGAGTTTCGACGTCAGCGCGTTGCCGAACATCATCGCCAGTCGGGCGGTGCAAAGCGGCGTCGACCGAGTGGTGGATGTCGGCGGCGGCAACGGTCTGCTGCGCGAGTTGCTATTGGAGCGTGGCCTGTCGACGGTGGCGCTCGATTACTCGGCGGCCGCCGGCGCAGATATCGCCGTGAATATCGCCACCGCGGACCCAGCGGCGCGCGATGCGCTGTTGGCGCGGCTGAACGCGTCGGAAGGCGCTTGGCTTCTGACGTGCTTTGACGTTCTCGAGCACATCGATGTGGAGGATCTCGCCGATGCGCTTTGGTGGCTGCACAGCTTGACGCATGGGCGGCTGATCGCCTCGATCACCACGCGTCCCAGCAGCGACGACAATGCGTATCATTGCACGATCCTTCCGCGCGCCACCTGGCGGGCGCTGTTCCTTGCGGCCGGTTTCAGCTTCGTCGAGGTGCCGTGGCTGGACGCGCTTTCAAAGGTTCGTCCTTCGGCGGCCGGCGCGAAAAGCGCCTGGCTGACCGAGTATTGGCAGCGTTTCGATCTGTTCGACGATCACGCGCTCGGCGAGCCATGGTATTTTGAGGTCGTACGGGATGGGTCGGCATTGACGATCGAGGCGCTGCGCGCGCGCATCTCTGAGATTTTGGGAGTCGCAGGTCGGGCGGAGAAGAGGCGCCAGTTTGGCGACTTGTCCAGCGATCTCGTATTCAGCATCGGATCGATGCAGGATTTTCTCACATTCAGGCCGCTGTTCGACGTCACGCCGCGGAAAAAGACGCATGTGCTGCTGCGCGCGGGGCTGATGCGTCAATACGGCGTTGGCGCCTTCGTCGATGCGATGACCGGTTTTTTCCGCAGAAACGGCGTCAACGTGCAGGTGTTCGATCGCATCGCCGAGATTGACTGGTCAAGTCTGCGGGCGGGGCATTTGCTTTCGGCGTCCGAATCCACTGCGGCGTTGGGCCATGTGCTTAATCTCGGCGTCGTCGCCCATGCGCGCGCCCTGGGCATGTCCACCACTCTGTTGCAGCACGGCATTTGGGTCGAGTCGTTCGCCGAGCGGATCGTAACGGTCGCATCGCAGGATTTTCTGACATGGGCCTCGTCGCCGCATCAGGATCTTTCAGGCTTGCGCACGCGCGTGTTGGGCGAGGAGATGGCGGCGGCTGTAGGGCTCGGGGAGAGATTGCGCCCGATCGGATCGCCGAAATACGCAGAGCTGGACTTCAGCGCGCCTGATTTTCTGGCGCGCCGCGTGCTGGGCGATCGGCAGTTTGACAAGGTCGTTTTCGCGGCGACGAACTTCCACTGGTCGGCGCACACCCTGTCCAAGGACCGATTCGTCGATCGCGTGCGCCGCTACGCGGAGCGCCATCCGCGGAACCTCGTCATCGTGAAATGCCATCCGGCAGAAAAGCTCGAGCACTACGGCGGACTGCGCGCCCCCAACGTGTTGCTGTTGGACGATGTCTTGTGCCTGTGCCTCGACGCCTACGCGCCGGCGCTGCTTCGCGGCGCCGATGCGATTGTTTCGCCTCTGTCGACGATGCTGCTTGACGCCCACTTGGCGGGCGCGGGCTTGTACCCGATCGAGATGGGCTCGCAGTACGGCTATAGCCACGTGTCCTTGCTCGATGTCGACGCCGCCTTCGACGCGCTCGAAGCGAACGCGGCCGTGGTGAGCCATGCCGACGCCGCCGCCTTTCAAGCGACGTATGCGGATGCGTGTGCGCCTGGGTTCTATGAGCGCTTCGGATCGTATCTTTCGGCGGCGCATGCGCGCGGCGCGTCGCCGCTTCAGGCTGTCGATGCGGGTCTGCAATCGCTCAGCCGCCATGTTGAGGATTTGTGGATCGCCTCGATCGGCCGTTGAGCGCCGCGCGGCGGCTAGGCGCGATAGCCCTTCGCCGTCAGATAGCGGTCGAGCGCGTCTTCCCAGGCCGGCATCGCCCAATCGAGTTCGGCGGTGATTTTGGCGGCGTTCAGCACGGAATAGGGCGGGCGCATCGCCGGCGTTGGAAACGCGCTGGTGGGCACCGGCTCGACAGGCACATCCAATCCGGCGCGGGCGACGATGCGGGAAGCGAAGCCGTGCCAGCTCGTGTGGCCCGATCCGGCGACATGATAGACGCCCGCGGGCGCATCGCGCCGGAGATAGCGCAGCAGCGCTTCGGCGATGTCGGCGGTTGCCGTCGGCGCCATGATCTGATCGTTGACGACGCGCAAGGCGCCGTTCTGCTTGGCGAGGCGCAGCATTGTTTCGACGAAATTGCCGCCCTTGCCGCTGGCGCCGGCGACGCCGAACAGGGACGACACCCGCATCACCGTGACCAGATCGGGCGCGATCGCAGCGGCGAGGCTTTCGCCTTGGAGCTTCGAAGCGCCGTAAACATTCAACGGCGCAGGAGGATCGTCCTCCGTCAGCGGCGCCCGTTTGGCCTGGCCGCCGAACACGTAATCGGTCGAAAAGGTGATCAGCCGCGCCTTCTTTTCCGCGCAGATCGCGGCGAGGTCGCGCACCAGATGCGCGTTGATCAGCGTCGCGAGCGCTGCGTTCGATTCCACCTCGTCGGTCTTGTGATAGCTGGCGCAATTGACGAGCGCATCGAAATGCATCGCGCGCAATGCAGGCCCGACGGCGGCGAGGTCGGCGAGGTCGAGTTCTTGGCGGGTGAGCGGCGTGATCTCGATTCCGCTGTCCGCGGCGGCGGCGGCCTGGATGTCGCGCCCCAATTGTCCATTGGCGCCGAGGAGTAGGATCTTCATGGCGCGCCTTTACCGGTCGGCCGCGCGGCGCTTCGGGCTCGCCCGTTCGGCGGCGGCCTGCTCCAGCGCCTTGAAGGTCTGAATATTGTAGTATTGCGGGTTCGAGAAATCACCGAATTCGTCGCGCCGTTCGCACAATTCCTGCACGATGTCGGGCACCGAAAACGCCGCCTTGATGCTGAGCACATCGGAGGATTTCTGCGTGGACACTTTATAGTTGCGAAAATCGGAAATCGAATTGATCTCCATTTTCGGGCGGATGCCCAGATGCTTGCCCACGCCGTCGAAGACGATGTCGGCGACTTCGCCGACCGTGAAATTGCCCGAAGCGATGTTGAACACGCCGCTGATCTCATACGGCGCCTCGACGGCGCGGACATAGGCGGTCACCGCGTCGCGGATCGACAGGATCGGTCGCCAGATCGCGGGATTGTTCACCCGGATGACGTTCTCCTGAACCGCGGTGCGGAACATCGTGTTGACGATCAGGTCGAAGCGCATGCGCGGGCTCCAGCCCGAGACCGTGCCTTGCCGAAAACAGATCGTGGAGAAGCCGGGCTCCTGCAGTTGCAATATGCCGAATTCGCCGATCAGCTTCGACAGGCCGTAGGGATAGCCCGAGCGCGCCTGACGCTCCTCGTCGTACAATTCGTTGACGGTGTAGCCATAGACCGAACACGTGCCGCCATAGATGACGCGCTTGACCCCGGCGCGGCGCGCCAGCCAGGCGATATAGGGCGGCGTCGCGCCGTTTTCGTGAAAGTTTCGCGACGGGGAATATTCCGCCATCGGATCGTTTGACAATCCGCCCAGGAAAATGACCTGGTCGTGGCCTTTCAGGTCGTCCTCGGTGAGATTGTTTGCGTCCGCGGGCGTCACGTTCACGGAGTCCGGGAGATGATTGCCGAACCATAGAAGGTCAACGACGGAGACTGCATAGCCGCGCTCGATAAGGCGGGGCACGAGAGCGGAGCCGATATACCCGCCGCCGCCGATCACCATGATTTTCATGCCTATTCTCCGACTTGTCCCTGTCGTTCGCGGCGATCAGATCTTGAACAATTGCGCTTCAGGACGCGCCAGCCAATCCTTGAAGGATTGGGCCTCGTCGTCCTTGGCCGACACGATCGGCTTATCGACCGGCCATTTGACGCCGACGTCGGGGTCGTTCCACTTGAAGCCGCTTTCGCCCGTCTGGCTGTAATTGGCCGTGCAGAAGTATTGCACCTCCGCGTAATCCGTCAGCGCGCAAAAGCCGCGCGCGAATCCCGCCTCGCCCCAAACCTGGATTTTGTTGTCCTCGGTGGCCTCGACGCCGAACCATTGACCCAAAGTCGGGGAGTTCACGCGGATGTCGACCGCCACGAGATAGGCTGCGCCGCGCGTCACGCGCATCAGCTTTCCCATCGGCGGCGTGTGCTGGAAGTGCAGCCCGCGCACCACCCCCTTCATGGAGCCGGATTGATTCACCTGACGAACGGTGAGCCCGAGGCCGAAAGCGTCCCAGGTGTTCGAGTTGAACACTTCCCAGAAGTAGCCGCGGTTGTCGCGGTATTGCGGCCCCTCGACGACCATCAGGCCATCGATTGGCGTGCGCGTCGGCTTCAATCCCATGTCCACCCTCTTTCGCCTTCCCTATCCAGTCCCGGCGCGGCGAGGTCAACCGGGCGTGTGCGCATTCGGGCGCGCAAGGCGTCCCTGCGGCGTCAGCGCCTGGGCCGTCGTTTCGCCGAGCTCCGCTGCGAGCATCGCGCGGAAGCGCCCGATCCACTCGTCGTCGAAGGCTTGGCTCCAGGCGCGCGGCCAAGCGAACGCCGCGTCGCGCACCCGGCGCGCGCCGTCGAGGGCGCGATCGTGGGCGTCGGCGAGGCCGTCTGCGATCGCCTCCACGCTCGCCGCGACGGGAATGAGATTGGGCGCCGCAGCGGCCATGGCGGATGCGGGGCGATTCGCGAAGGTTGTCGTGACCGTCGGCACGCCGGCGGCGGCGAGTTCAAAATTGGGCACCGAAGGGTGTGGACTGAACATCGGCGCAAGCCCGATATCGTAATCCGGCAGCGCCGTGCGATACGCTTCGAGCGGCAGCCGCCCAGTGAAATCCAGACGCAGCCCGCCGGGCAACGCGATCGGCGGATAGGCGTTTGTCCCAACGGCGTGCAGCGTCCAAACGGCGGGATCGAACAGGCCGCGGCGTGCGGCAAGCCGCAACCCATTGAGGCCAAGCTCGAACAGATTGCGTGCGGTGTGCTTCTCCGGACGCGCAAAGAAAAAAAGCTTGCGGCCGGTGCGCGCGTCGAGCGCCTCGGGCGCCGGCGCCGCCGCATGATCGAGCGCATGGCGAAAATGCAGCGCGCTGCGCACCACGGCGCCGGAGGCGAACGGCCCAAGCTTCTCGATGCGAAAATAGTCCTCAAGAAATGGGGAATTGTATATCGCGATGTGGGGCAGAGCGTAGGTGGACAGCTTCCAGGCCCGACTGGAATCGTGCGCGTGGAAATGGCCTTCCTCATCCTGGACGAAAAACACGAACGGTCGACCCGGCGCGAAGGATTGCGTCGTGTTGTGCGCCAGCGCGGCGCCGGCGCACGAGAAGGCGACGAAGACGTCGTGTTGGGACACCTCAAGAGGCGTGGGCGCAGGCCCGACCCGATCGACGATCTCCGCGTTCGCCAGCGTCTGCGCCATGTCCGGCGCGACGCGCGCGCAGGCCGCGATGATGTCGGCCTTTTTCCCTTCCATCTGATCGGTCGCGATGAAGCGCACCCGCGCGCCGCTACGCATCAAGGCGGTTGCAAACCCGAGATAGGCCCGGTAGCCGCCGAAAAACGCGCCGGGATTGAGCAATGGCGTGAGCAGATTGAAGCGCGCGGGACGGTCCGCCGCCACCTTCACCGGCAGCGCACGGCGCGCCATCGCCTCCAAATCGTTCGCCGTGGTGAGGGCGTCCAGATAGGCGCGATCGACCGCGCCGGCGCGCCCGCCGCCGTGGGCAGATTCCAGTTCCGGGCGAATCAGCAGGTAGAGGCCTTGCGCGGCGGCGTAGCGCAGGTAAGCGAGTTTCGCGCCGAGCCCGGAGGCGTCGCCCAGGCCCTTCAGCCCGATTTGGATGTGGCGCCAGGACCATCGCGTCATGCGGCTTGGGTTAGCTGAGGCGCGCTGGCTGCGCCAGGGCGGGGATGGGGCGGACATGAGCGGTCCGGCGGCGGAAATCGCGTTCTGGGGGCGCACGCCAGCGGGCGCGGCGATCGTTCACGAGATTCATGGCGCAATCGCCGCGCCGCTGCGCGGCGCGTCTGCGCCCTGGATCGAGATCGACGGCGTTCCGCGGCCGGTCGATGCGCATCATTGCGGCGATGGCGCCTTCGCGGCGGTGTTCGCAGCGCC